>NZ_JBVHLW010000032.1:0-74687 GCF_055558795.1 Streptomyces sp. NPDC025618
CCCCCCCCCCCCCCCCCCCCCCCCCCCCCCCCCCCCCCCCCCCCCCCCCCGCGCCCGAAGGGCGCTCCCGCCGCAGGCGGCAACGAAACCCGCACCCGGCAACGAAACCCGCACAAGGCAACGCACCCGCACAAGGCAACGCACCCGCACCCAGAAACACCGCCCCCTCAAAGCAGCGGCGGCGCCGCCTCCACCCCAGCCGACTGCGCCGCCCGCTGAAGCGCACTCGCCAGCAACGCCAGATCCGTAGGCCCATTGCCCAGCTCACGCAGCGGCCGCCGCGTCGGAGGGTCACCCATGCGCGCCCAGTCCAACGGCACGACCGTAGGCCGCAGCGTCGCCGTCCGCGGGATGCGTCCCGTGACCCGGCCCGCCTGGAACGGCGTCGTGGCGTCGTCGTCCGGCCGCATCAGCCGGCCGCGGCCCGGCGCCGGGTCGCCCGTGCCGCTGCCGTCGCCCGGTGCACCGTCGGCCGAGGGCGGCGCGATCTCCAGCGCGGCGCGCAGCCCGGCCCGCTCGACGGCGGCCGTGTCGGCCGTACGGTCGGGGCGGCCGGACGCGGCCACGAGGTGCACCCCGAGCCGCTCGCCGTCGCGGGCGACGGCCTCCAGGGCCCGGACGACCGAACCCGCCGCGGGGCGGCCCGTGCTGCCCAGCGCGGGGGCGACCAGGGCGTCGAAGTCGTCGACGAGGACGACGAGCCGGGGCAGCGCCGTCTCGGCCGTGCGCGACGGACCGCCCTTCTGCGTACGGAGCTTGAGCGTGCCGCTCGGGGCCGCCTCCAGATCGCCGGTGGAGTCCGCCGGACGCCGGGGCGCGACGACCTGCGGGACGGCCGGACCGCCCGGGGAAGCCGGGGCCGCCGGCGCGGCCGCCTGCGCGTGCCACGCGGCGAAGTCGAGCCGCCCCAGCAGCTCGGCACGCCGCTTGAGCTCCGAGCTGAGCGCCTGCGCGAACTCCCGCATCCGCATGGGGTCGGCGGCCGCGAGATACGTCGACACGTGCGGCAGGTCCGTACAGAGCCGCAGGCCCTCGCCGCGCTCGGCGCCCGCGCCGTCGACCAGCACGAGCGAGAGCCGGTCGGGGCGGTCGGCGGCCGCGAGCGAGGCGGCGAGCGAGCGCAGCAGCTCGGTCTTGCCGCTGCCGGGCCCGCCCTCCACGAGCAGATGCGGCCCGTCGGCCGCCAGGTCCACCGCGAGCGGGCCGTGCGGCCCGGCGCCCAGCACGGCGACGGCGCGGCCGCCCGGCCGGGTGCCGCGGTCCGTGGCGGCCGCCCAACGGGCCGTCAGGGAGGCGGGCGTGGCCCGCGCGAGCCCCAGCTCGTCCAGCAGCCGGGCCGTGCGCGGCAGCGCGGCCACGACCCGGGACGCCTGCCCGTCCGCACCGCCCGAGTCCGCCATCCGCAGCGGCGCGAGGGCCCGCGCGAACCGCTCGGCCCACGCCGCCGAGACGGCGTCGACGGCCGCCACCACGGCGGCGCCGACCGGCTGTTCGCCCTGGCCGCCGCACGCCGCGACGGCGCCCCCGGCCGCGGTGCCCGCGTGCGCGTCCTGGTGCAGGCCGTACGGATCCGGGCGGCCGGTGTGCAGCGGCTCCACCGCGGTGCCGGGGGCCGCCCCCGGCCCGAACGCGCCCTCGCCGTACGCCCCGTCGGCCGCCGGGGCCGGTGCGCGGTGGATGACCTGCACGACCGTGGCCACGTCGCCGCTCAGCAGCGCCACCACACCGCAGTGCGGGAACGCCGGTGCCGCGGCCCGCGCCGTCGCCAGCGTGGCGGAGACGGGGGAGGCGGGCGTGGTGGCCGGGGTGTCGGCCAGACAGATGAGGTGGATGCCCGCGGCCCGGCCGCCCGTGGCCAGCCGCGAGACCGTCTCCCGGAGATCGGCCGAACCCGGGTCGCCGTCCACGATCAGCACCGTGTGCGCACCCGTGTGGCGCTCGGCGGCCGCGGCGACGGCCGCCGGGGGAGCGGCCGCCCAGTGCGGGCCCAGCGGGCCCTCGTCCAGCCGGCGCACGAGCTCGGCGACCCGGGCCACGGCCTGCTCGCGGTCGTACGCCACCAGCAGCCGGCAGTCCTGGCCGCGCACCGGCCGCAGCTGCGGCAGCCAGCTCAGCCAGGACCACTCCGCCAGCCGCTCCTCCGCCGACCGCGAGCGGTCCGCGCTGATGAGGACGAATTCCAGGGCCGCGGGCGAGTGCAGCGCCGCGAGCTGCGCGAGGACGGACCGGGCCAGCCCCGACAGCCGCCCCCGGGGCCCGGCCAGGCCGAGGGAACCGGCCTGGCGCAGCCCGACCGTCACCGGCACCGAGGTGAGCGGCGCGCTGCCGTCGGCGGTGTGCCGGTCGGCGGTGCCGAGCCGGACGGTCAGCAGGTCGGGGTGGTCCGGTCCGCGCTCCCACAGGCGCGGGCCCGGCCCGAGGACGGTCAGCAGCACGCTCGCCGGGTCGGGCCAGCGCTCGCGCAGGACGGCCGACTCCGCTCGGGCGCGCTCGGCCGCGTCCTCGGTGCCCCACTCGTCCGTGGTCAGGGGGCGGCTGACCGCGCCGCGCCCGCCGGTCAGCCGTCGGGCCCATGCGCCTATGCCGCGATTGCGGCCGCCCGCGCGCCTGCGCGCGTCGTCCGGGGCGTCCTCGTCGCTCTCCGCGTCCGCGGCCGTCACCGCCGCGCCCAGCGGGACGCCGCGGCCACCGTGGGTGACCGGGCTGCCGGGCGGGCTGTCGAAGGGGCGGGCCGCCGCGCTGTCCGTGCCGAGGACCGCCGTGCCGAGGGAGGTGGCACCCGACCTCGGGTCCGCCTGCGCCGGGCCGCCGGGCCCGCCCAGCCAGGCCCCGGCCACGGGCGCCCCCACGGGCCCGTGGGGCGGCTCGACGACGCCCACCCGCAGGTGGCCCTCGCCGTCGGGGGCGGCCGGGAGCACGCTCGGGGCGGCGTCCAGCGTGCCGTGCAGGCTCAGCACGGACTCCCCCGCGCGCAGCAGCGCGCCGGAGGGATACACGACCGGCTGTTCCCCCACGGCCTCGCCGTCCAGGGTGGTGCCGTTGGTCGACCCCAGGTCCCGCAGGGTCACGGTGCCGTCGTCGGCCAGGGTGACCGCGCAGTGCAGCCGGGAGACGTCCGGGTCGTCGAGGGGCACGTCCGCGGCGGTGGAGCGGCCGACGCTGACCTCGCCGCCGTGCAGCAGGTGGACGCCGCCCGCGTCCGGCCCGGAGACCACGTGCAGCCGGGCGGCGGCCTCCGGAGTGCCGGAGAGCGGCACGCCCGCGTGCCGCTCCGGATCGGCCGGGGCGCAGAGGGAGAGGACGGCGCCGTCGATCAGGGGTGGCTCGCCGAGCGCGCAGCGCTGGGCGTCGAGCCGCTCGGCCCCGGCGTAGACGACGACGGCGCCGCTGCCGAGATCGGAGCCGGCCGCGGCGACGGCCGCCGCGAGGCCGCTGGTCACACTGGCGAGGGCGGTGCCCGTGGGGGCGGTCACCAGGACGTCACAGGCGCGTGTGGCGTGCGTGGTGTGGCCGCTGAGCGGCCCGAGGACGGTCAGCCGGATCTGCATCGCCGTCAACGGTCCCTTCCTGCCCCTGCCGCGGCCGGGACAGCGGGCGCATCCGCCGCTTCCCCCACCGTGCACGGGCGCTTCGGCACGTACAGGTCACCACGTCGCGCGGGGCCCTGCGCTCCCTCCCCACCGCATCCGTGCTGCGAGCATCCTCGCACCTGCCACCGACAACGCGCCCGGCGAGAGCCAATTCGTGATCTTGAACGATGATCGGGCCGTGCGAAAAATGCGGATGATGACCAAGTAAGGGCCAGGCAGGCCGGGGAAGCGCTCACCGGTAGGTCATTTTTTGCCGCTTGATGACGCTCATTGGCAAGTTTTCCCACGGCCGTCGTCGTGCCGTTCGCCGCGCCTCTTTCGGGTCACCTCACACCGCCCCGCCGCCCCACGGCAACCAACTGTCCGGAACGCGCGTCTTTACCCCAAGCCCCCCGGATTTCGGCAGGCCGGTGGTCCGTACGACGGCACTACAGTGGGCGAAGGGCCGCCACGGCGCGCGACGACCACGAGGCGTCACGGGAGCGGGAGCGGCCGTCAGCAGCGTGGATCACGACAGCGGATCACGGCAATCACGACCAGGGAGCGCATGACGTGCGGCCGGTAGGCAGCAAGTACCTCCTCGAGGAGGTGCTCGGACGCGGGGCGACGGGCACCGTTTGGCGGGCCCGGCAGCGCGAGACGGCCGGTTCCGAGGCCGCCGTGGCCGGGCAGCCCGGCGAGACCGTCGCGATCAAGGTGCTGAAGGAGGAGCTGGCGAACGACGCGGACGTCGTCATGCGCTTCCTGCGCGAGCGCTCCGTCCTGCTGCGCCTGACGCACCCCAACATCGTCCGCACGCGTGACCTCGTCGTCGAGGGCGACCTCCTCGCCCTCGTGATGGACCTGGTCGACGGCCCGGACCTGCACCGCTATCTGCGCGAGAACGGTCCCTTCACCCCGGTCGCCGCCGCCCTGCTCACCGCCCAGATCGCGGACGCCCTCGCCGCCAGCCACGCCGACGGCGTCGTCCACCGCGACCTCAAGCCGGCGAACGTCCTGCTCTCCGGGGCGGACGGGCAGCTGATGCACCCGATGCTCACCGACTTCGGCATCGCGCGCCTCGCGGACTCCCCGGGCCTCACCCGCACCCACGAGTTCGTCGGCACGCCCGCCTATGTCGCGCCGGAGTCCGCCGAGGGCCGCCCGCAGACCTCCGCCGTCGACGTCTACGGCGCGGGCATCCTGCTGTACGAGCTGGTCACCGGGCGCCCCCCGTTCGCCGGGGCCACCGCGCTCGAAGTCCTCCACCAGCACCTGAGCGCCGAGCCGCGCCGCCCCACGACCGTGCCCGAGCCCCTGTGGACGGTCATCGAGCGCTGCCTGCGCAAGCGGCCCGAGGAGCGGCCCAGCGCCGAGAACCTCGCCCGCGCCCTGCGCGTCGTCGCCGCGGGCGTCGGCGTGCACGCCTCCCCGGCGCAGGCCGAGGCCGCCCTGGGCGTCGCCGCCCTGCTCGCCCCCGACCCCGAGCCCGCCCTGGTGCCCGGCAGCGGCGACGGCTCGCCGCTCGGCTCCCCGTCCGGCGATGCCGAGCCCACACAGGTGCTGCCGTCGAACGCGGGCTCCTACGACCCGAACGCGGCCACCAGCCTGCTGCCGCACACCCCCGGCGGCGCGCACGGCGCCGACCCCACCCAGGTCATGCCCGCCGGTTCCGGCCCGAACGGCGGCGCCGACCCCACCCGCGCCATGCCGCCCGTCCCGCCGCTGCCCGAGGGCGACGGCCCGCACCCCTGGCAGAGCCAGATGCGCGCCGCGCGGGACCGTAACGAGCAGACGCAGATGCGCTACCTCGACCCGAGCGAGGACCCGCTGCGCCGCCGCCCGCACCGGCAGGCGGCCCAGCCGCAGCAGCAGTACCAGCAGCCCCCGCAGCCTCCCCAGCAGCAATACGGGCAGCAGTACGCGCCCCCTCAGCAGCCGTACGCTCCCCAGCCGCAGCAGTACGCCCCTCAGCAGCCGTCCCGGCGGCAGCAGCGCCCGCAGGCGCAGCCCCAGCCACAGCCACAGCGCTATCAGGAGCCCCAGCCGCAGCGGTACGCCCCGGAGCCGCCGCCCGCGCGCCGCGAGCCCCGCCCGCCCCGGCAGCGCAGCGCGAATCCGATGCGCATCCCGGGCCTCGGCTGCCTCAAGGGCTGCCTGTTCATGATCGTGGTGCTGATCATCGGCTCCTGGCTGGTCTGGGAGTTCACACCGCTCAAGGACTGGGTCGCCGACGGCAAGAGCTTCTGGGACGCGGCCTACGGCTGGTTCCTCGACATCAAGGACTGGGTCTCCGGCCTGGGCTCCTCCTCGGGCGGCGGCAACTAGCGGCGGGCGCGGCACCACCGGTGCCGCGTCAACCGCGCGGCCGCGTCGACATGTCGACACCCAAGGGGTGTTTTAAGCCGCAGAAGTGACAGTTGGTGCGGGATCGGCGCCCCCAACCCCCTCGCGGCCGCGTAGCTTGGTCGCCAGCGCCCCCTTGTCGGACGTCGGAGGACCCGGAAAGGAACCCGAACAGCCTTGGCACGGAAGATCGGCAGCCGGTACACCGCCCACCAGGTCCTGGGGCGCGGCAGTGCGGGCACGGTGTGGCTTGGCGAGGGCCCCGAGGGCCCGGTCGCCATCAAGCTCCTGCGCGAGGACCTCGCCTCCGACCAGGAGCTCGTCGGCCGGTTCGTGCAGGAGCGCGCGGCCCTCCTCGGACTCGACCACCCGAACGTGGTGGGGGTCCGCGACCTCGTCGTCGACGGCGCCGACCTCGCGCTCGTCATGGACCTCATCCGCGGCACGGACCTGCGCACCCGCCTCGACCGCGAGCGCCGCCTCGCGCCCGAGGCGGCCGTCGCCATCGTCGCCGACGTCGCCGACGGCCTCGCGGCCGCGCACGCGGCGGGCATCGTGCACCGCGACGTGAAGCCCGAGAACGTCCTGCTGGACATGCAAGGGGCACTCGGCCCCGGCGGCGCCCACCCGGCGCTCCTCACCGACTTCGGCATCGCCCGGCTCGTGGACTCCCCGCGCCCGGCCGAGCCCACCATCCCGCGCCCCGCCGGGCCGGGCGGGCGCTCCCCGAGCCCCCGCAGCGTCATCGGCACCCCGGACTACCTCGCCCCCGAGATCATCGAGGGCCTGCCGCCGCGCGCCTCCGTCGACGTCTACGCCCTCGCCACAGTGCTCTACGAACTGCTCGCGGGCTTCACGCCCTTCGGCGGCGGCCACCCCGGCGCGGTGCTGCGGCGGCACGTGACCGAGACCGTGGCGCCGCTGCCCGGCATCCCCGACGAGCTGTGGCAGCTGATCGTCCAGTGCCTCGCCAAGGGGCCCGCGTCCCGGCTGCGCGCCTCCGAGCTCGGCGTCCGGTTGCGCGAGCTGCTGCCCGGCCTCGCCGGGATCCCGCCGCTCGACATCGACGAGCCCGAGGACGAGCCCGAGGCCGTCGCGGCCACGCTCACCGAGCGGGAGACGGCCTACGACGGCGGGTCCGCGTCCCTGGGCGTGGCCACCGCGCCCCGGCGGCGCGGCGCCGTCCCGCTGGTGCCGGGAGCCGTCGCCGACTCCAGCCGCGAGACCCACACGAGCATGCGGGTGCCCACGCCCGCGGAGCTCGCCGGCGGCGCGCACGGCACGGCGCGGGCCCCGAGGGCGGCCGGCCAGCGCCGCGCGGGCTCCGCGCGCCACCGCTCCCCGGAGGAGACCCGGCGCCGCCGCATCAAGCTGGGCGCGGCCGCGGTCGCGCTGGCCGCGGCGGCGGGCGTCGGCGGCTGGTTCGCGGTCTCCTCCCACGAGGCGAAGGACGCCCCGCCCGGAGTCCACCACCCGGACTCACCCCCGCCGGAGCCGCTGCCGTAGCGGGGCGCGCGGCTTGGGGCCGGGGGCTTGGGCTCCGGCCCTTCCCGGCTGTGTCTGTTGTGCGGCTCCGCCGCGCGGGGGGCTTCGCCCCGGACCCCGGAGCACGCTTCGCGCGTTGTCCTCAGGCGCCGGACGGGCTGAGTTTCACGGATCGTGGGTTCGTTGCCTGCGGGCCGAAGGAATGGGACTACGGTCCGCGATCCCAGCCCGTCCGGCGCTTGAGGACGCGGCCGCAGGCCGCCCCGCCGCAGGCGGCAACCGACCCGCGCCCGGGAACGGGCGTACCCGTCGGACACCCGCAGCCCGGCGCAGCCGTTAGGCTGGGTGCGTGGCAGTCGTTGATGTATCCGAAGAGCTGAAGTCCCTCTCCTCGACCATGGGGTCGATCGAGGCCGTCCTGGACCTCGACAGGATGAGGGCTGACATCGCCGTGCTCGAGGAGCAGGCGGCCGCCCCCTCCCTGTGGGACGACCCGGAGGCGGCGCAGAAGATCACCAGCAAGCTGTCGCACCTCCAGGCGGAGCTCCGCAAGACGGAGAACCTGCGCGGCCGCATCGACGACCTCGGGGTGCTCTTCGAGCTCGCCGAGGCCGAGGGCGACGCCGACGCTCTCGCCGAGGCGGAGACCGAGCTGGGCGACGTCCGCAAGGCGCTGGCCGAGATGGAGGTCCGCACGCTCCTCTCCGGTGAGTACGACTCCCGCGAGGCGCTGGTCAACATCCGCGCCGAGGCCGGCGGCGTCGACGCCTCCGACTTCGCCGAGCGCCTCCAGCGCATGTACCTCCGCTGGGCCGAGCGCCACGGCTACAAGACGGAGGTCTACGAGACGTCGTACGCGGAAGAGGCCGGCATCAAGTCGACCACCTTCGCCGTCCAGGTCCCGTACGCCTACGGCACGCTCTCCGTCGAGCAGGGCACGCACCGCCTCGTCCGCATCTCGCCCTTCGACAACCAGGGCCGCCGCCAGACGTCCTTCGCGGGTGTCGAGGTGCTGCCGGTCGTCGAGACCACCGACCACGTCGAGATCGACGAGTCCGAGCTGCGCGTCGACGTCTACCGCTCCTCCGGCCCCGGCGGCCAGGGCGTCAACACCACCGACTCCGCGGTGCGTCTGACCCACATCCCGACCGGCATCGTCGTCTCCTGCCAGAACGAGCGCTCGCAGATCCAGAACAAGGCGACCGCGATGAACGTCCTCCAGGCCAAGCTCCTCGAGCGCCGCCGCCAGGAGGAGCAGGCCAAGATGGACGCGCTCAAGGGCGACAGCGGCGGCTCCTGGGGCAACCAGATGCGGTCGTACGTCCTGCACCCGTACCAGATGGTCAAGGACCTCCGCACGGAGTTCGAGGTCGGCAACCCGACCGCCGTCCTCGACGGTGACATCGACGGCTTCCTGGAGGCCGGTATCCGCTGGCGCAAGCAGCGGGAGAAGTAGCAACAACCAGCTGCATAGGCGGACATACCCGCTTGTAACCTTCTTGACGCTGCCTCAAAAACTGGTCAGGCTGACGCGCGGCATGCGTATCACTGGGGTGCGTGTGGCGGGGGGACGAGCGGCCCGGCCGGTCCGGCCGGCTCAGCCGCTCTCGACCCCCGGATGCGCCACCGCCCCGTGCATAGCTGCTCCGATGACGATCAGCTACTGGGGGTAGCAGGTATATGACCAAGAAGACGCGGCTGCGCGTCGCGCGCATAGCCGCCGGCGCGGTTGTCGCCGCGGGTGCTTCGCTGACCGCGGCCGGCGCGGCTTCGGCCGCGGGCGTCCATGTCGCCGGAGTCGCCACGACGAGCGGTGTGCACACCGCCGTCGCCGTCGACGGCGACCCCAACGAGATCCCGCAGCCGCCGGTGGGCGGTGACACGAGCGGTACGACGACCGGCTCCACCACGGGCACGACCGGCACGACGACGGGCGGCCCGTCCTCGGGTGGTCAGACGGACGGTGGTCAGACGACGGGCACGACGACCGGTGGCCCCTCCTCGGGCGGCCAGACGGACGGTGGCCAGACGACCGGCACGACGACCGGTGGCCCCTCCTCGGGTGGTCAGACCGATGGTGGCCAGACGACCGGCACGACGACGGGCGGTCCGTCCTCGGGTGGTCAGACCGATGGTGGCCAGACGACCGGCACGACGACCGGCGGTCCCTCCACGGGCGGCCAGAGTGACGGCGGTACGACGGACGGCGGCAAGACCGCAGGCGGTCAGACCGACGGCGGCAAGACCACCGGTGGTCAGACGGACGGCGGCACCACCGACGGTGGCAAGACGACCGGTGGCCAGACCACCGGCGGTCAGACCGACGGCGGCAAGACCACCGGCGGGCAGACCACGGGCGGTCAGACGGACGGTGGCAAGACCACCGGCGGCCAGACCACCGGCGGTCAGACCGATGGCGGCAAGACCACCGGCGGTACGACCGACGGCGGCACCACCACCGGTGGTGACCACAGCGGGACCACCGGCGGCGACGGCTCCACCGGCGGTGACCACAACGCGGCGACCGGCGGTGCCACCGGTGGCGACCAGGGCGACAAGCCCGGCCGCACCTGCCCCGTGGACACCAACAGCAACTGCGGCACCAACACGGACACCGACAGCGCGGGCGCCAAGCCCGTGCAGCAGGCCAAGCCCAAGGAGCAGCTCGCCGAGACCGGCGCGGGCCAGACGACCTTCCTGGTCGTGGGCGCCGCGACGATGATCGCGGGCGGCATCGGCTTCCGGCTGCTGCCGCGCCTGATGACCCGCGCCACCGCGGCCTGACGGCCCTGGCGGAACGACCGAGGGCCCGGAGCGCGCGACAGCGCTCCGGGCCCTCGTACGTGTGCGGCGGGCGTCGCGGTGTGACCGGGTGGCTACCCGGCGAAGCTGCGTGCCACGACGGCCACCGCTATCAGCGCCACGAGCAGCGCGAGCAGCGTGGCCGGGGTCAGTCCGGCGAAGACGCCTTCCTGGTGCTGCAGCCGCTCCCTGCTGGCCCGGCACACCGGGCAGCGGCCCTCGCTGACGGGGGCCGCGCAGTTGGCGCACACCAGTCGGTCGCATGTCATGCGATCTCCTCCTCCGGTACGTCCAACGCGCGGGATGGCCGGGCGGTTCCCCCTACCACTGTGCCAGCTTCCACGCCGTTCGGCGCGGCCGGTCGGCCGTACCCGGGGGTGTGGACCCGATTGCCCCAGTTTTGTCCCCCGCGGAGCCGATGACAAACGCGCCAAGAGCGGACGCCGACTGCGCGTGCACCGATGGTTCGCGTATGGTCACGCACACCGACGGGAGCCGCGCGCGCGGTGTTCCGTGCCCCCTATCCAGGTCGACGCGTGGTGCACTCGTGATCCGATTCGACAACGTCTCCAAGTCCTACCCCAAGCAGAACCGGCCGGCGCTCCGCGATGTCTCGCTGGAGATCGAGAAGGGCGAGTTCGTCTTCCTCGTCGGCTCGTCCGGTTCCGGCAAATCCACCTTCCTGAGGCTGCTGCTGCGCGAGGAGCGCGCCACCACCGGCCAGGTCCATGTGCTGGGCAAGGACCTCGCCAGGCTCTCCAACTGGAAGGTGCCGCAGATGCGCCGCCAGCTGGGCACGGTCTTCCAGGACTTCCGCCTGCTCCCCAACAAGACGGTCAACGAGAACGTCGCCTTCGCCCTGGAGGTCATCGGCAAGCCGCGGGGCGAGATCCGCAAGGCCGTGCCCCAGGTCCTCGAGCTCGTGGGCCTCGGCGGCAAGGAGGACCGGATGCCCGGTGAGCTCTCCGGCGGTGAGCAGCAGCGCGTCGCGATCGCCCGCGCGTTCGTCAACCGCCCGCTGCTGCTGATCGCGGACGAGCCCACCGGCAACCTCGACCCGCAGACCTCGGTCGGCATCATGAAGCTGCTGGACCGGATCAACCGCACCGGCACCACGGTCATCATGGCCACCCATGACCAGCAGATCGTGGACCAGATGCGCAAGCGGGTCATCGAATTGGAACAGGGCCGTCTCGTGCGCGACCAGTCGCGCGGCGTCTACGGCTACCAGCACTGAAAGGACGCCATGCGCGCCCAGTTCGTCCTGTCGGAGATCGGCGTCGGTCTCCGCCGCAATCTCACGATGACCTTCGCGGTGATCGTCTCCGTCGCTCTGTCGCTCGCGCTCTTCGGCGGGTCTCTGCTCATGCGCGAGCAGGTCAGCACGATGAAGGGCTACTGGTACGACAAGGTCAACGTCTCGATCTTCCTCTGCAACAAGACCGACGCGGAATCCTTCCCTTCCTGTGCCAAGGGGGCGGCGACGGAGGACCAGAAGAAGGAGATCCGCACCGACCTGGGGAAGATGACGGACCTCGTCCAGAGCGTCCAGTTCGAGACGGCCGACGAGGCGTACAAGCACTACAAGGAGCAGTTCGGCAAGAGCTCCCCGATCGCGGGCTCGCTGACGCCGGACCAGATGCAGGAGTCCTTCCGCGTCAAGCTCAAGGACCCCTCGAAGTTCGAGGTCATCTCCAGCGCCTTCTCGCAACGGCCCGGCGTCCAGACCGTGCAGGACCAGAAGACGCTGCTGTCCAATCTCTTCAACCTCCTCAACGGCATGAACTTCGCGGCGCTCGGCGTGATGTTCCTGATGCTGATCGTGGCGCTGATGCTGATCGTGAACACCGTGCGGGTGTCCGCGTTCAGCCGCCGCCGGGAGACCGGCATCATGCGGCTGGTCGGCGCGTCCAGCTTCTACATCCAGATCCCGTTCATCATGGAGGCGGCCTTCGCGGGCCTGCTCGGCGCGGGTTTCGCCTGCGTCCTGCTGGTCTGCGGCCAGTACTTCCTGGTGAACAACTGGCTGGTGCACCACATCGACGTCATCCAGTTCATCGGCTGGGACGCGGTGCTGGCCAAGCTGCCGCTGGTGCTCGCCATCGGGCTGCTGATGCCCGCGCTGGCGGCCTTCGCGGCGCTGCGGAAGTACCTCAAGGTCTGAGGCGGCGGACCAGGGCGCCGTGTGGCTTCGCCAATACTTCGTTGACGGGACAACTCCCCGTACGGCGCCTTCCCGTGTCCTAGACTCACGCGCATGCCCGGCCCGTCGATGTTCTCGCCGCGGCGCCGCGGCAGACGCGGTGCCGCGCTGACGCTGGTCTTCGCGGGCGTGCTGGCGACGGGCGCCGCGGCCGGTTCCTGGGGCGCGGACGCGCAGGGCGGCCGGAAGTCGGCGGAGGCCCGCCTCGCGGCCCGTACGGCGGCGCGGCCCGCCGCGGGGCCCGTCGGCGCGGCGGCGCGGGGCGAGCGTCTCGTGGACCGGGGCGCCGTCGAGGCCGCCGCCGAACAGGCCGAGCAGGACGGCAAGTCCGGCGCCGAGGCCGCGGCCGAGGTGGTCGGCCGCAGCGGCGACCGCTGGAGCTCCGTCTACAGCGCCCGCGAGTACGAGGGTTTCGAACGCGCCCTGGACGGCGCGTATGTCGGTGTCGGCCTCTCGGCCCGGAGCACGGGCGACGGCCGGACCGAGGTCGACGGCGTCCGGCCCGGGGGGCCCGCGGACCGCGCGGGCATCCGCGCCGGTGACGAACTGCGCACGGTCGACGGTGTGCCGGCGGCGGGCCTTCCCGTCACCGAGGTGATCGCCCGGCTGCGCGGCGACAGCGCGGGTGGGCAGGGGATCGCGGGCACCGCCGTGACGATCGGTCTCCAGCGGGCCGGGTGGTCGTGGCAGCGGACCCTGCGCCGCGAGCGGCTGGTCACCGAGAGCGTCGCCGTGGACCGGCTGCCGGACGGACAGGCCGAGGGGCCCGCCGCCACCCGGATCAAGGTCGAGTCCTTCACCCGCGGAACGGGTGAGCGGATCCGCCGGGCGGCCCGCTCGGCCGCGCGCGGTGAGGGCATCCTGCTGGATCTGCGGGGCAACTCCGGCGGCCTGGTCGACGAGGCCGTGACCGCGGCCTCCGCCTTCCTCGACGGCGGCCTGGTGGCCACTTATGACGTACGGGGCGGGGAGCGCGCCCTGGAGGCCCGGCCCGGCGGCGACACCGGGGCGCCGCTCGTCGTGCTCGTCGACGGCGGCACCATGAGCGCCGGGGAGCTGCTGGCCGGGGCGCTCCAGGACCGCGGCCGGGCGGTCGTCGTGGGCACCCCGACCTTCGGCAAGGGCTCGGTGCAGCTGCCCAGCCGGCTCGCGGACGGCTCGGTCGCCGAGCTCACCGTCGGCCACTACCGCACCCCCTCCGGCCGCTCCGTCGACGGCCGCGGCATCGCGCCCGACCTGGTCGTACGGAGCGACGCCGAGCGGCGGGCCCGCACAGTATTGAGTGGCCTCAGGGGTGGGTCGTAGTGCGAGAATGGCCGCGCTATGGCTAAAGAGACGACGGGTCGCAAACTGGTCGCGCAGAACAAGAAGGCGCGGCACGACTACCACATTCTGGACACCTACGAGTGCGGCATGGTGCTGACCGGCACCGAGGTCAAGTCGCTCCGGCAGGGCCGGTCCTCGCTGGCGGACGGCTTCGTGCAGATCGACGGCGGCGAGGCGTGGCTGCACAACGTCCACATCCCCGAATACACCCAGGGCACGTGGACCAACCACAGCGCGCGCCGCAAGCGCAAGCTGCTGATGCACCGCGCCGAGATCGACAAGCTCTCCTCCAAGTCGCAGGAGACGGGCCACACGATCGTGCCGCTGGCGCTGTACTTCAAGGACGGCCGGGCCAAGGTCGAGATCGCCCTCGCCAAGGGCAAGAAGGAGTACGACAAGCGGCAGACGCTCCGCGAGAAGCAGGACACCCGCGAGTCGAACCGCGCGATCGCGGCGGCCCGCAGGCGCCAGCGGGCGTCGCAGGCGAAGCGGGTCTGACCCCAGGTCGCCCGTCAGCGGGAATACGCTGGCACCGTCGCGCGTCGGTCACGTACGATGGGCACTGCACACCCCACGGGGTGCGCACCTTGAAAAAACAACATGGGGATGATCGGTTTCGACAGCGGATGTCGAAGCAGGGGAAGCGAGCCGAGGAAGCGGCAATGATCTCGTAAACCATATGTCGCAACCAATAATCGCCAACACCAAGCGCGATTCCTTCGCCCTCGCTGCCTAAGTAGCGACTTTGCGAAGTGTCAGCCCGGGGCTGTTCCCGACCCGGATCCTGGCATCAGCTAGGGAACTAAACCTCTAGACCCGGTCACGGGGTCGAGAGGGAAATCAAACAGTGACTGAGCCCGTCGGAGACTTGTCCGTGTGATCTCCGGGGCCGAGAAAATCGCAGCGGACTGCGCTCGGAGAAGCCCTGATTCCGCACCGTTGGACGCGGGTTCGATTCCCGCCATCTCCACTCATCCCATGTGAGGCGAAGGCCCCACCGCTTCGGCGGTGGGGCCTTCGTCGTGTGTGCCGCGTGCCCCCGCAGGGCAACCAGGAAGCCGCCGCGCCCCTCTTCCTGGGTGGCGGACAAGGGGGTGCGCGGTGAAGTGGACGCATGCGGTGCTGGCCGTGGTGGGAGCCGCGGCGCTGTGGCCGGTCGCCGGCCCGGCCCAGGGCGCGGCGGCCGACGACGGCCGCGGCGGAGTACACCTGCTGCTCAACGGCGCCTTCGACAACCGCCCCGGGGGCCTCGTCGACATCGATGTCCAGGGCGTACGCGGCCGGGGCGACGTCACCGTCTCCTCGCCCGTCTTCCCGCACCGCGTCACGCTCGCCCCCTACGCGCACCGCGCCCCCGCCGCCGAGCACGGCCACCACGCGCGGCCCGCCATCGCCATGGGCGCGAAGCCCGGCAGCTATCCGCTCACCGTGCGCGCGGGCGGGCGGGTCGTCGCCCAGGACAAGGTGGAGGTCGGGCCCTCGCGCAGGCCGCGGTTCACGGTGACCGCGCCGGGCGAGGTCGTGCGGCCGGGGGAGCGGCTGTGGATGGCGTACGACGATCTGTTCCCCGGCGAGACCGGGACGGCTTTCGAGGCGCGCTCGCCCGCCTTCCCCGCGCCCGTGCGGCTCAGGCACGACCCTTCGGGCGCCGACTGGAACAACCCCCGGCTGTTCGCCGGCGGCCTCGGCCTGCCGGCCTCGGTGAAGGACGGCACCTACAAGGTGACGCTCACCGGCCCCGGCGGCCGCAAGATCGACGAGAAACCGCTGGTGATCCGCGCGGCCCGGCCCGGCGACCGCGACTACGTGGGCCGGGCGCGCGGCCCCGCGTTCTTCGGCACCACGCCCGCGTCGGGCCCCGAGCGGGCCCGTACGCACGGCCACACCGTCCCGCCCGGCGGGACCGTCAACGTGCTGTGGCGCGACGCCTCGCCCGACCCGGGCGAGGAGGAGCGGCTGACCGCCACGTCACCGGCCTTCGAGCGGCCGGTGCCGCTCAAGCGCGACGAGAGCAAGGCGGGGGACGGCGACTCCCCCCGCTACTACGGCCCCGCGCGGATCCGGCGCGGCCTGGGGGAGGGCAGCTATCCGGTGACCGTGGTCAGCCACCACGGGCGCGTACGGAAGATCGGGCAGCTGGTGGTGACGGCGGCGGCCGCGCCCTCCAAGGTGTCCGGGTCGGCCCTGGTGAGCACGGTGGTCCTCGCGGGTCTCGGCGCGCTGCTGGGGCTGACGGGTCTGGCGCTGGCCAAGTCGCGGATCAGCGGGCCCACAGCCTGAGGAGCACGGTTTCCCACGCCCGGCGCCTGCGGATAACCGACGGGACGGCGTCCGGGGTGCGGGGCGCGGCCACCACCAGCATGCTGCCGCTGACGGTGAACAGGGGGCTTCGGCAAGAGGAGTTCGGCATGCGCTCCACTCTCGCCGCCACCGCGCACCGCGGTCCAACACCTGATCAGTGGCCATTCACGCACTCCTGTTGTTAACTGCCGTGCGTGCCGCACGACATAGAGCCACGCCTCCTCCGCGCCTTCACCGCCGTCGCCGAAGAGCTGCACTTCACCCGCGCCGCCACCCGCCTCTACCTCGCCCAGCAGGCTCTGAGCCGTGACATCCGGCGGCTCGAACAACGGCTGGGCGCCGAGCTGTTCACCCGCACCACCCGGCAGGTCACGCTCACCGCCGAAGGCGCGCGCCTGCTGCCGTACGCCCGGCGGATCCTCGCCGCGCACGACGAACTCGCCGCCGCCTGGGACCGGGAGGAGCGCCCCCTGCTCGTCGACATCAGCGCCACCACCGGCACCGCGCACCGCGTGCTGGCGGCGGCCCGGGAAGCGGCGGCCGAGCACGAGCTCGTGGCCCGCTTCCACAGCGGGCTGACCGGCGCGGCCGCGGAGATCCTCGCGGGCAGGCTCGACGTCTCCTTCGGCCGGTTCGCCGGGCTGGACCCGGCGGTCCGGGCGCGCCTCGCCCACCGGCCCGTACGGTACGAGCCGATGGCCGTGCTGCTGCCGGACGGCCACCACCTCGCGGCCCGGCCCGCCGTGCGGCTCGCGGAGCTGGCCGGCGAGACCCTCTACGCGGCGGCCGGCAACCCCGCCACCGCGGAGTGGACCGACCTCGCGGAGCGGCTCTTCGCGGGCCGGGGCATCGGCATCGCCGCGCCCTTCCCGGAGATCGACGGCGACGAGGAGTTCATCCGCGTCGTCCGCAAGCGGGGCTGGTCGGTGCTGGCGAGCGCCGAGTTCCTCGACGTACCCGGCATGGTGCTGCGCCCGCTCGCCGACCCGGTGCCGCTCTCGCCCGTCTCGATGGTGTGGGCCCGCGGGCTGCGCCACCCCGGGCTGGACGCGCTGCGGACGGCGGCCGGTGCGCTGGCCGCGCGGCACGGCTGGCTCGAGCGCCCCGCCGGGAGCTGGCTGCCCGCCGCCGACGCGGCCCTGATGCGCGGCTGACCGCGCCGCCACCCGGACGATCCGGGGGTTACACCGCCACGCCCGACGGGGCACCCTGGAGGTGGCGGCACCGCGCACGGGCGGTCCCGGGACGCGGGAAGACGCGAACAGGGAAAAGGTGACAGGCGCATGGCGGCGACAGCCTCCTATGACCTGCGATTCGACGCCGGACGGCTCTGCCTGGATCTGGTGGCCACGATCGGCGGACGGTTCAGCGAGGAGCCCGTCGAGCGGCTCGGCACCCCCGAACGGCTGCGGGACTGGCTGCTCGCCGCCGGTGCCGTGCCCCCCGGTACCCCGCTCGGCGCGGTCGACGCCGGCTGGCTGGGCCGCTTCCACGCGGCCCGCGACCTGCTGCACCGCGTCGTCCACGCCGAGGTCGACGGCCGCGCCGCCGACCCCGACCTGGAGCGCGTCAACGCCCTCGCCGCCACCGCGCCGCCCGCCCTGCGGGCCGTGCGGGCCGCCGACGGCACCCTCGTCCGCACGGTCGCCGGCGCCCTCGACTGCGGGGCGCTCGTCGGGCAGATCTGCCGGGACGCCGTCGAGCTCCTCACCGACCCGGCCACCCGGGGGCAGCTGCGGCAGTGTGAGGGCGAGACCTGCTCGCTGGTCTATCTGGACACCTCGCGCGGCCGCCGCCGTCGCTGGTGCTCCAGCGAGGTCTGCGGCAACCGCGTACGGGTCGCCAGGCACCGCCGCCGTCTCCTGGGAGCCGGCCCGCAGACCTCCTGACCATTTCTTTCCGGCTTCTTCCCGGCTTCTTCCCGGCTTCTTCCCGACGAATACGGCCGCGCGCTGAACGCGGAGGCCGTTCCGTACGTACGCCGAATTCCTCCGTGAATTCCTCCCGGGCGGCTGAGTGCCACGGGCGTCCCGTACGTATTCAGGGTCGAAGGGGGCCCCACGCCCCGGAATCGTCCCGGCAGGGAGAATCCTCATGAGGAATATCGCACGCGGCGTCCGCCTCGGTGCTTTGGCGGTGTCCGGCGCGGCCGCTCTCGCGCTCACCGTGACCGCCTGCGACTCCGGCGGGTCCTCCTCCTACGGCGGGTCCGACAAGAGCGCGCCCTCGCCGAGCGGGCAGCAGCCGCAGCCCGCCCCGGCTGCGGCGACCGCGCTGGTACGGACGCAGGACGCCAGGCTCGGCGCCATCGTCACGGACGCCAAGGGCTTCACCCTCTACCGCTTCGACAAGGACAAGCCCAAGCCGTCCGTCTCCAACTGCTCCGGCAACTGCGCGACCACCTGGCCGCCCGCGGCGGCCGGCGACCAGGTCACCCTCAAGGGCATCGACAAGGCCCTCGTCTCCACCGTGACCCGCGCCGACGGCAGCAAGCAGCTGACCCTGGGCGGCTGGCCGCTCTACCGCTACGCGCCCGACACCAAGCCCGGCGACACCAAGGGCCAGGGCATCGCGGGCACCTGGTTCGCCAGTGACCCGCAGGGCAGAAAGGCGCAGGCGGGTACCGGTGGCGGCGGGGGCTACGGCTACTGATCCGCGAACCACCGTTCCGCCCTATCGACCGGGGGAAGGCCGTGCGCAAGGATGCCGTCGTGGCCGACAGGACCAGTCCGGACGAGGAATTGATGCGGGCGCTCTACGACGAGCACGCGGGCCCGCTCCTCGCCTTCGTGCTGCGTCTGGTGGGCGGCGACCGCCAGCGGGCGGAGGACGTCGTCCAGGAGACGCTGCTGCGCGCCTGGCGCAACGCCGACCGGCTGCGCGGCGCCCCCGGCTCCGTACGGCCCTGGCTGGTGACCGTCGCCCGCCGCATCGTCATCGACGGCCACCGCAGCCGCCAGGCCCGCCCCCGGGAGGTCGACCCGGCGCCGCTGGAGCAGATCCCCGCGGCCGACGAGATCGACCGGGCGCTGCGCCTGATGACCATCTCCGACGCGCTCGGCGATCTGACCGAGGCCCACCGAGAGGCGCTGATCGAGACCTATTTCAAGGGACGTACGGTGAGCGAGGCGGCCGAGGTGCTGGGCGTACCGGCCGGGACCGTGCGGTCCCGGGTCTTCTACGCCCTGCGTTCCATGAGGCTCTCGCTCGAGGAACGGGGAGTCACGGCATGAACGAGCCGGCACAGCACATGGACGTGGGCGCCTACGCCCTCGGCGTCCTGGACGAGGCGGAGGCCGCGCGCTTCGAGGAGCACCTCGCCGACTGCCCCCGGTGCGCCGCCGAGCTCGACGCCGTGCTCGGGCTGACCCCGCTTCTCGCCGATCTCAAGGAGTCCGCGCCGGACCCCGGCGCGCTCACCGCGCGCCCGCGCCCCGCGCTCCTCGACGGCCTCCTCACCAGGGTCACGGCCATCCGCCGCGCCCAGCGCACCCGCAGACTCTGCCTGGCGGCGGCCGCCGCCGTCCTGATCGGCGCGGGCCCGCTGGCCGGCTCCGCCCTCACCTCGCAGCACGCGCCGAGCCACAGCACGGTGAGCGCGGCCAAGGCGATGTACGAGGAGGGCGAGAAGATCGGCGCGGTCGACCCCGCGACCAAGGTCGACGCCTCCGTCTCGCTCCAGGAGAAACCGTGGGGCACACACGTCGCCCTGCGGCTCGCCAACGTTTCAGGCCCGCTGACCTGCGACCTCGTCGCGGTCGGCAGGAACGGCGAGCGGCAGACCGTCACCACCTGGGCCGTGCCCGCCGCAGGCTACGGCCTGCGGAGCGCCGGGGCGGACAAATGGAGCAAGGAGCCGCTCTACACCCACGGCGGCGCCGCGCTGAACCGCAAGGACATCGACCGCTTCGAGGTCCGCACGCTGGACGGGAAACTCCTGGACACCATCAAGGTCTGACCGGAAACCGTCCGAAGAGCGATGAAAACCACCATGTCATGACAGGTGCGCTCAGCACCTCTGTTCGCGTACGGTTGACGGCTGCCCTAGGCACAGCAGAAGGGGGCTTGGGTGGCCGCGCAGAACGCCACGCACGCGCAGGTGGCGACAGGACCGGCGACGGAACCCGACGGGGTCCGCGACCGCGAGATCGGTACCGAACAACAGCATCTGGACCGGGTGTACCGGCGCCTGGAGGAGAAGATCCACGAGGCCGAGTTCCTCATGGACGACGCCGCCAAGCGGGGCCAGGTCGGCACACCGGGGGCGCTCGCCGAGCGGGACGCCCAGGTGTTCCGCGCCGGAGTGCACCTCAACCGGCTCAACAGCGAGTTCGAGGACTTTCTCTTCGGCCGCATCGACCTCCTCCTCGGCAAGGACGGGAAAAAGGGGCCCGACGGCGCCTACACCTCCGTCGAGCCCGCGGACGACGCCGTGCGCGACGACCGGGCGGAGATCGCCGAGACGCTCCACATCGGCCGCATCGGCGTCCTCGACGCCGACTACTCCCCGCTCGTCATCGACTGGCGGGCGCCCGCCGCCGCGCCGTTCTACCGCGCGACGCCGGTCGCGCCCGGCCGTGTCGTACGCCGCCGGGTCATCCGCTCCAAGGGCCGCAAGGTCCTCGGCGTCGAGGACGACCTGCTGCGCCCCGAGCTGACGGCCACCCTGGACGGCGCCGCGCTGCCCGTCGTCGGCGACGGCGCCCTGATGGCCGCGCTCGGCCAGGCCCGCAGCCACACGATGCGCGACATCGTCGCCTCCATCCAGGCCGAGCAGGACATGGTCATCCGCGCGCCCGCCGCCTCGGTCACCGAGGTCGAGGGCGGGCCCGGCACCGGCAAGACCGCCGTCGCCCTGCACCGCGCCGCGTACCTCCTCTACCAGGACCGCAGGCGCTACGCGGGCGGCATCCTCGTCGTCTCGCCGACGCCGCTGCTCGTCGCCTACACCGAGGGCGTGCTGCCCTCGCTCGGCGAGGAGGGCCAGGTCGCGATCCGCGCCGTGGGCTCCCTGGTCGACGGCGCCGAGGCCGATACGTACGACGAGCCCGCCGTCGCCCGGATCAAGGGCTCCTCCCGCATGCTCAGGGTGCTGCGCAAGGCGGTGCGGGGCGCGCTGGAACCGGCATCCTCGCCACCCGCCGCGCGCCGCCGCGGCGCCCCGGCGGAGGAGGGCCAACTCTCCTTCGCCGAACCGGCGGAGAGCGCGGGCACCACCGGCGGCGCGACCTTGGCGGCCGCGCCCGACCGGCTGCGCGTCGTGGCCTTCGGCGCCCGGCTCGAGCTCGGACCCGACGAGCTCAAGCGCATCCGCAACACCGCGCTCGGCGGCACCGCGCCCATCAACCTGCTGCGCCCGCGCGCCCGCAGGCTCATCCTCGACCTCCTGTGGTCCAAGGCGGGCGGCCCCAAGCGCTACACCGACCCCGAACTCGCGGCGGAGGCCCGGCAGGCGTTCGACGAGGACGTCTCCACCGAGGACGACTTCCTCGGCTTCCTCGCCGCCTGGTGGCCCGAGCTCACCCCGCGCGGGGTGCTCGCCGCGATGGCGGACGAGCGGCGGCTGTCCCGCTGGGCGCGCCGTGAGCTCAACCCGCGCGAGGTCCGCCTGCTGGCCCGCTCGCTCAAGCGGCTCGACGACCGGGGGCGGGGCCCGCTCTCGGTCCACGACGTGGCCCTGCTGGACGAGTTGGAGACGCTGCTCGGCGTGCCCGCCCGCCCGAAGAAGCCGCGCGAGTTCGACCCGCTCGACCAGCTCACCGGGCTGGAGGAGCTCATGCCGACGCGCTCCGAGAGCCGCCGTGAGCGCGCCGAGCGGCTGGCGGAGGAGCGCCGCGACTACGCCCATGTGATCGTCGACGAGGCCCAGGACCTCACGCCCATGCAGTGGCGGATGGTGGGCCGCAGGGGCCGCACCGCGACCTGGACGGTCGTCGGCGACCCCGCGCAGTCCTCCTGGTCCGACCCGGACGAGGCCGCGGCCGCCAGGGACGAGGCGCTCGGTACCCGCCCGCGCCGCCGCTTCGAGCTCACCGTCAACTACCGCAACCCCGCCGAGATCGCCGAACTGGCCGCCAGGGTCCTGGCCCTGGCCATGCCCGGCATGCGCTCCCCGGCGGCCGTGCGGTCGACGGGCGTCGTGCCCCGCTTCGCCGTCGCGGACGGCGACCTGCCCGCGGCCGTACGCGCCGAGGTCCGCCACCTCCTCGACGACGTGGACGGCACGGTCGGCGTCGTCGTCCCGATGGCCCGCCGCGCGGAGGCCCGCGACTGGCTGGCCGGCCACGGCGACCGCGTCGTCGTCCTGGGCAGCCTGGAGGCGAAGGGCCTGGAGTACGACGCGACGGTCGTCGTCACCCCCGCCGAGATCGCGGACGAGTCCCCGGCGGGCCTGCGTGTGCTGTACGTGGCCCTGACCCGGGCGACGCAGCGCCTGACGGTCCTGTCGGGGGAGCGCGACGACCCGGACGCGGAGGGAGTGCCGGACCTGCTGCGGGATTGAGGGGCGGGGCGCGGCGGTCCGACGGTGTCCTCAAGGCGCCGGACGGGCCGCTCGTCCCCCCGGCCGCATCCGGTGTGCGGCTTCGCCGCGTGGCGGGGATGCGGGGCGCGGCCGCAGGCCGAAGGCGGAGCGCCGATGTCCGGTGGGGGCCCGGGGAGTTCGCGGCCGGAGGCCGGCCGTGGAGGCCGGGACGCGGGGGGTTCCGGGGGAGTCCGGGCGGAGGCGGCGGCAGAGCCCGGCGTTCGCCCGTGACTTCCGGGGAGCATTTGTTAGCCTGGAACACGGCACCGGCTCGATCCAAGCCCCCGGGCCCAACCTTAGTCGCTTCGAGCGACCACTTGCCGCGAGGCGAGCATGGCGGGTCGGTGCCGCCAGAGCGTTCACGACGGGCGCCCCTCAGCACGAGGGGCGCCCGTCCGCGTTCGGTGCGCCTCTCGTATGTTGGAAGCGCGATTCCGCGATCCGGGGCCGGTTACCGCGTACCGACCAGTAGGTGGGACGATCGATGCCCGCGCCCCGCGGCGCGTACCAAGCGAAAACAGGGAAAGCAGAGGAAAGCGGCCATGGCAACGGCGCCAAGCGTCTCGTACTCGATGACGGTCCGGCTGGAGGTCCCCGCGAGCGGGACCGCGGTCAGCCAGCTCACCACGGCCGTGGAGTCCTCCGGCGGCTCGGTGACCGGCCTGGACGTCACCGCCTCGGGCCACGAGAAGCTGCGGATCGACGTCACCGTCGCCGCGACCTCCACCGCCCACGCCGACGAGATCGTCGGAAAACTCCGCGGCATCGAGGGCGTCAGCGTCGGCAAGGTCTCCGACCGCACCTTCCTCATGCACCTCGGCGGCAAGATCGAGATGGCGTCCAAACACCCCATCCGCAACCGCGACGACCTCTCCATGATCTACACCCCCGGCGTCGCCCGCGTCTGCATGGCCATCGCCGAGAACCCCGACGACGCCCGCCGCCTGACCATCAAACGCAACTCCGTCGCCGTGGTCACCGACGGCTCCGCCGTCCTGGGCCTGGGCAACATCGGCCCCAAGGCCGCCCTGCCCGTCATGGAGGGCAAGGCCGCCCTCTTCAAGCGCTTCGCCGGCATCGACGCCTGGCCCCTGTGCCTGGACACCCAGGACACCGACGCCATCGTCGAGATCGTCAAGGCCATCGCCCCCGGCTTCGCCGGCATCAACCTCGAGGACATCTCCGCACCCCGCTGCTTCGAGATCGAAGCCCGCCTGCGCGAAGCCCTCGACATCCCCGTCTTCCACGACGACCAGCACGGCACCGCCATCGTCGTCCTCGCCGCCCTCACCAACGCCCTGCGCGTGGTGGAGAAGAACATCGGCGACGTCCGCGTCGTGATGTCCGGCGCCGGCGCGGCCGGCACCGCCATCCTCAAGCTGCTGACCGCCGCCGGCGTCAAGCACGCCGTGGTCGCCGACATCCACGGCGTCGTCCACGCCGGCCGCCACGACCTCGTCGCCGCCGGCCCGGAATCCGCCCTGCGCTGGATCGCCGACAACACCAACCCCGAAGGCATCACCGGCACCCTCAAGGAAGCCGTCGCCGGCGCCGACGTCTTCATCGGCGTCTCCGCCCCCAACGTCCTGACCGGCGAAGACGTCGCCGCCATGGCCGACGGCGCGATCGTCTTCGCCCTGGCCAACCCCGACCCCGAGGTCGACCCGGCCATCGCCCGCCAGAGCGCCGCCGTCGTCGCCACCGGCCGCTCCGACTTCCCCAACCAGATCAACAACGTCCTGGTCTTCCCCGGAGTCTTCCGCGGCCTCCTCGACGCCCAGTCCCGCACCGTCAACACCGAGATGATGCTCGCCGCCGCCGGCGCCCTCGCCGACGTCGTCGCCGAAGACGAACTCAACGCCAACTACATCATCCCCAGCGTCTTCAACGACAAGGTCGCCGGAGCCGTCGCCGGGGCCGTCCGGGAGGCCGCCAAGGCCGCCGGCGTGGCTGTGACGGGCACCACGACCGCCTGATGACGGCGCGTCGCGGGCCTTCGGGCCCGCGACCTGCCCATAAGGTGTCGGGCAGAAATCAGGCCGCAGAAATGCGGCTGTATCCGAGGCTGTGCCGCTTTCCGTGTGACTCTCCAGGGTGCCGGATTGGCTTTCCCGCCACTGGTGGGGGCAGGATGCGTAACCGGGCGCGAGGGTCTGGCAACAGACCCGGGTCCGGGGACTGTCCGAGGGCCCTGGCAGCATCGGCTTCGATCTCACGCCTCATTGGCAAGAAGAACACGGGAGTACAACATGAACCGCAGTGAGCTGGTGGCCGCGCTGGCCGACCGCGCCGAGGTGACCCGCAAGGACGCCGACGCCGTCCTGGCCGCGCTCGCCGAGACCGTCGGTGAGATCGTCGCCAAGGGCGACGAGAAGGTCACCATCCCCGGCTTCCTGACCTTCGAGCGCACCCACCGTGCCGCTCGCACGGCTCGCAACCCGCAGACGGGTGAGCCGATCCAGATCGCTGCCGGTTACAGCGTGAAGGTCTCCGCGGGCTCCAAGCTCAAGGAAGCCGCCAAGGGCAAGTAAGACCCCAGCGCGAAGGGCGGCCACCCCCTGGGGGGTGGCCGCCCTTTTGGCGTCTGGGCGCCCGTGCGGGCCGTACGGGCCGCCGGAGCACCCCGGACATGGAAAAGCGCCTGTACGGGCCTTGAATGGCCCATACAGACGCTTACGGCCCGTCAGGGCGGACCGCCTCCTTCACGCCTGTCGGCGCGTCAGGCTGCCGCGAGGCCGGGAGGCCGTCAGGCTTCCGCGCCGCCCGGGAGCTCGACGTTCGCGCCCAGCTCCTTCAGCTTCTCCATGAAGTTCTCGTAGCCGCGGTTGATCAGGTCGATGCCGTGGACGCGGGACGTGCCCTGGGCGGCCAGGGCCGCGATCAGGTACGAGAAGCCGCCGCGGAGGTCGGGGATGACCAGGTCGGCGCCCTGCAGCTTCGTGGGGCCGGAGACGACCGCCGAGTGCAGGAAGTTGCGCTGGCCGAAGCGGCACGCGGAGCCGCCGAGGCACTCGCGGTAGAGCTGGATGTGCGCGCCCATCTGGTTGAGCGCGGACGTGAAGCCCAGCCGGGACTCGTAGACCGTCTCGTGCACGATCGACAGCCCGGACGCCTGGGTCAGCGCCACGACCAGCGGCTGCTGCCAGTCCGTCTGGAAGCCGGGGTGCACGTCGGTCTCCAGCGCGATCGCGTTGAGCGAGCCGCCCGGGTGCCAGAAGCGGATGCCCTCGTCGTCGACCTCGAAGGCGCCACCGACCTTGCGGTAGGTGTTGAGGAAGGTCATCATCGACCGCTGCTGCGCGCCGCGGACGTAGATGTTGCCCTCGGTGGCCAGCGCCGCGGACGCCCAGGAGGCCGCCTCCAGGCGGTCCGGCAGGGCGCGGTGGTTGTAGCCGCCGAGCGAGTCCACACCGGTGATCCGGATGGTCCGGTCGGTGTCCATGGAGATGATCGCGCCCATCTTCTGCAGTACGCAGATGAGGTCCTCGATCTCCGGCTCCACGGCCGCGTTGGACAGCTCGGTGACGCCCTCCGCCAGGACGGCGGTCAGCAGCACCTGCTCGGTCGAGCCGACCGAGGGGTAGGGCAGGCGGATCTTGCAGCCGCGCAGCCGCTGCGGGGCCTCCAGGTACTGGCCGCCCTCGCGCTTCTCGATGGTCGCGCCGAACTGGCGGAGCACCTCGAAGTGGAAGTCGATCGGCCGGCCGCCGATGTCGCAGCCGCCCAGGCCCGGGATGAACGCGTGGCCCAGCCGGTGCAGCAGCGGGCCGCAGAAGAGGATCGGGATGCGCGAGGAGCCGGCGTGCGCGTCGATGTCGGCGACGTTGGCGCTCTCCACGTGGGAGGGGTCCATGATCAGTTCGCCGGGCTCGTCGCCGGGGCGGACCGTCACACCGTGCAGCTGGAGCAGGCCGCGGACCACGCGCACGTCGCGGATGTCGGGGACATTGCGCAGCCGGCTGGGTCCGCTGCCGAGCAGCGCGGCGACCATGGCCTTCGGCACGAGGTTCTTCGCGCCGCGGACACGGATCTCGCCCTCGAGAGGGGTGCCGCCGTGGACAAGCAGTACATCGTCAGGGCCGGTCATGGATCTCGCGTTCCTGGAGTTGGGCAGGGGGCAAGAAGAAAGGGTAATGCGACCGGGGGGCCCTCCTGTATGCGTAAGGGGGCTCAGGGCATGTCATGGATTGGCAACAACACGCTGCGTTAATGGAATGGTCGCTACCGGTTACGTCGCCGGGCGGCCGCGAAGCAGCCGCTTTCGCACCGGAGTCGGGCGTCCGGCCCCCGCCCCGGCCCGAAATGCGGGATCATGTGCCCATGTCCGAGGTGTCCTCGCTCACAGGACGACTGCTTGTCGCGACACCGGCGCTCGCTGACCCGAATTTCGACCGCGCGGTGGTGCTGCTGCTCGACCACGACGAGGAGGGGTCCCTCGGTGTGATCCTCAACCGCCCGACGCCCGTCGGCGTCGGCGACATCCTGGAGTCCTGGGCGGCGCTCGCCGGGGAGCCGGGCGTCGTCTTCCAGGGCGGGCCGGTCTCGCTGGACTCCGCGCTGGGCGTGGGCGTGGTGCCGGGGGAGGGCCACGGCGGCGCCCGCGGCGACGCGGCACCGGCCGGTGACGGCCCGCTCGGCTGGCGGCGGGTGCACGGCGCGATCGGCCTGGTCGACCTGGAGGCACCGCCGGAGCTCCTCGCGGCGGCCCTGGGCTCGCTGCGGATCTTCGCGGGGTACGCGGGCTGGGGCCCCGGCCAGCTGGAGGACGAGCTGGTCGAGGGCGCGTGGTACGTGGTGGAGTCCGAGCCCGGCGACGTCTCCTCGCCCGACCCCGCCCACCTCTGGCGGGCCGTCCTCCGCCGCCAGCGCAACGAACTGGCCATGGTCGCCACCTACCCCGACGACCCCAGCCTCAACTGACCGGCCGCACGAGCCCCACCAGCCGCTCCGCGAGCGGATGCGCGCCCCGCGCCGGCACCGCGAGGCGCACGGGCACGGGCGGCGCGTCCTTCAGCCGTACGAAGCGCACGCCCGGGTGTGTGTAGCGGTCGGCGGCGGAGCGCGGGGCCACCCCGACGCCGTGGTCGGCCGCCACGGACTCCACCCACTCGTCGAAGTTCCCCGCCGTGCACGCCACCTGCGGACGGTCGCTTTCCGGCCACAGCTCCGGGCGGGTGGTGCCGCTCACCGTGTTGACCACCAGCGGCAGCCCGGCCAGCTCCGCCCAGCCCAGGATGCGGCGGCGTGCCAGCGGGGACGTCCGGGCGACCGCCGCGACGCGCTCCTCGTGGAAGAGCACCCTGCTGCGTACGCCCTCCGGCTCCTCGCCCCGCAGCACCGCCACGTCCGTCTCCCCGGTGTCGAGCCCGGCCAGGGCCGCGTCCCGGCGCACGAGCCGTACGCCCGCGCCGGTGGCCGCGCGGAAGCGCTCCACCAGGCGGGCGCACTCCTCGGGGAGCAGCCAGGTGAAACCGAGCCGCAGCACGGTCCCCTCGGCGGGTGCCCGCAGCGCGTCGTCCAGGCGCGGCAGCAGCCCGGCCAGCTCCTCGTGCAGCCGCCGGCCCGCCTCCGTGGGCTCGACGCGGCGCGTGGTGCGGTCCAGCAGCCGCGCGCCGAGCGCCTCCTCCAGCGCCTGGACCGCGCGGGTCAGCGCGGGCTGCCCGATCCCCAGCCGCGCGGCCGCGTAGGTGAAGCTCCGCTCCTCGGCGACGGCGGCGAAAAAGCGCAGCTGACGGAGCTCGACACCCGTGAGATCGCTCATGCGTACGAAGCATAAATGGGCCCCTGGAAGCATTTCCGCGCGCTGTCGCCCGCTGCCTAGCCTCGCGCCATCGAGCCGCTGGAACTGGTGGAAGAGGAACGGGAGACAAGCGTGCGCAAGGTCCTGCTGCTGGCCCTGGGGTCGTTCACCCTGGGGCTGGACGCCTATGTCATGGCCGGGCTACTGCCCGCCATCGCCGACGACACGGGCACGACCATGGCCCTCGCCGGGCAGCTCGTGACCGTCTTCACCCTCGCCTACGCGGTCTCCGCGCCGCTCTTCGCGACCCTGCTCTCCGGCCGCTGGCCGCGCGCCGCGCTGATCGTCTCGCTCGCGGTCTTCACCGCCGCGAACGCCGCGACCGCGCTCGCCCCCACCTTCGCGCTGCTGCTGGCGGCCCGCGTCGTCGCCGGGGCGGGCGCGGGTCTCTACTCCGCGCTGTCCACGGCCGCCGCCTCCACGCTCGTGCCGCCGGAGCGTCGCGGGCGGGCCCTCGCGGTCGTCATGGGCGGGATGAGCACGGGCACCGTGCTGGGCGTGCCGCTCGGGGTGCTGCTCGCCGAGCACACCGGGTGGCGGGCCACGCTCTGGCTGGTCACCGCCCTGGGCGCGGTCGCGCTCACCGGTCTCGCCGCCCTGCTGCCGCCGCTGCCCGCGGCGCCCGCGGCCGCCGCCGTACGCGACCGGCTGGCCGCCCTCGCCGACCGCTCGGTCGCACCCGTGGTCGCGGTCTCCTTCCTCGCCGCCGTCGCCAGCCTCGGGCTGTACACCTATCTCGCGCCGGTGCTGGAGGTGGCGGGCGGTGTCCACGGCGTGACCCCTTACCTGTGGGCCTGGGGCGTCGGCGGGGTGCTGGGCAGCCTCGCGGCCGGGCCGCTGGTGGACCGCGGTGGCCGGATCCGGACGCTGGTCGGGGTGGTCCTGGCCGCCGTCGTCGCGGCCACGGCGCTGCTGCCCGCCCTCGCGCCCCACCCGCTCGCCGCCGGACTCGCCCTGGTGCTCTGGGGCGCGGGCGGCTGGGCGCTTCAGGTCCCGCAGCAGCACCGGCTGCTCGCGCTGAGCCCCGGCCGGGGCCCGGTCGTGCTGGCCCTGAACAACTCCGCGCTCTATCTCGGCAGCGCCGTCGGATCCGCGCTCGGCGGCCTCGCCCTCTCCTCCGGGATCCATGCCTCCGCGCTGCCGTGGGCCGCCGCCGGGATCGTCGGCGCGGGGCTGCTGCTGCACACCGTGACGGCCGTACGGGCGGGTCGCGCGACCTGCCGGGCGACTGACCTGCCCGGGGCGGACCCGAAGGAGTCGGCCCCCAGTACCCTTGGGATCCATGAGCACTCTTGAGCCCGAGCGCGGGGCAGGGACCGGCACCCTCGTAGAGCCGACGCCGCAGGTGTCGCACGGCGACGGCGACCACGAGCGCTACGCCCATTACGTCCAGAAGGACAAGATCATGGAGAGCGCGCTCTCCGGATCGCCGGTCGTCGCCCTCTGCGGCAAGGTCTGGGTCCCCGGGCGTGACCCGAAGAAGTACCCGGTCTGTCCGATGTGCAAGGAGATCTTCGAAGGCATGGGTGCCGGAGGAGACAAGGACAAGGGCGGCAAGGGCGGCGACAAGAAGTAGCCACCACCCCGACTTCCCCCGGCCCCCGGACGCGCGTCCGGGGGCCGTCCTGTTTTCAGGGCCCGGCCCCCGCATCCGATGGAGTCGTGCCTGGGGGGCTGCGCGAAGGGGCGGGGCCGGGAAAGGATCGCCTGCATGAGCGACTACGAGACGGACCTGATCCCGGCCCCGCGACGTATCAGCGCGACCGGCACCCCCCGCACCCTCGACGAGCACACCGAACTCGACGCGCGCCCCGGCACCGACCGGGTCGCGCGCTGGCTGCGCGCCACCGTCGGCCAGGCCACGGGCCTGCCCCTGCCGCCCGGCACGGGCCCCGGCCGCGTCCGGCTGGAGATCCGCCCCGGCCTCGCCGGGGAGGAGGGGCCCGAGGCATACCGCCTCACCGTCGGCACGCACGGCGTCACCGTCGAGGGCGCGAGCGAAGCGGGCGTCTTCTGGGGCGCGCAGACCCTCCGTCAGCTGCTCGGCCCGGACGCCTTCCGGCGGGCGCCCGGCACGGACCGGCCGGCCTGGGAGCTGCCCGGCGTCGTCGTCGAGGACGCCCCGCGCTTCGGGTGGCGCGGCATGCTGCTCGACGTCGCGCGGCACTTCATGCCGAAGGACGGTGTGCTGCGCTACATCGACCTGCTGGCCGCCCACAAACTCAACGTCCTCCACCTGCACCTGACGGACGACCAGGGCTGGCGGCTGGAGATCGAGGCGTTCCCCCGGCTCACCGAGGTGGGGGCCTGGCGCGCCCGCACCAAGCTCGGCCACCGCGACTCACCCCTGTGGGACGAGCGGCCGCACGGTGGCTACTACACGCAGGCGGATATCCGCGAGATCGTCGCGTACGCCGCCGAACGCCACGTCACCGTCGTGCCGGAGATAGACATCCCGGGGCACTCGCAGGCCGCCATCGCCGCATACCCCGAGCTGGGCAACACCGACGTCATCGACACCGCCTCCCTTCCGGTCTGGGACACCTGGGGTGTCAATCCCAACGTACTCGCCCCCACTGACAACACCCTCGCCTTCTACGAGCGGGTGCTCACCGAGGTCCTCGCGCTCTTCCCCTCGGCATACGTCCACCTCGGCGGCGACGAGTGCCCCAAGGACCAGTGGCGGGCCTCGCCCACCGCCCAGGCGCGCATCGCGGCGGAGGGGCTCGCGGACGAGGACGGGCTCCAGAGCTGGTTCATCCGCCACTTCGACCGCTGGCTCGCCGAGCGCGGCAGGCGGCTCGTCGGCTGGGACGAGATCCTGGAGGGCGGCCTCGCGCCGGGCGCCACCGTCTCGTCCTGGCGCGGCTACGCGGGCGGCATCGCCGCGGCGCGCGCCGGACACGACGTCATCATGTGCCCGGAGCAACAGGTCTACCTCGACCACCGGCAGGCCGGCGGTACCGAGGAGCCCGTACCGATCGGGTACGTCCGCACCCTGGAGGACGTCTACCGCTTCGAACCCGTACCCCCGGAGCTCACCGGCGCCGAGGCCGCGCGGGTCATCGGCGCGCAGGCCAATATGTGGACCGAGGTGACGGAGACCCAGCAGCGCGTCGACTACCAGGTGTTCCCCCGGCTTGCGGCCTTCGCCGAGACCGCGTGGTCGCACCTGCCCGCACCCGCCGACCGCGACCACGCGGGCTTCGAACGCCGGATGACCGGCCACTACGCCCGCCTCGACGCCCTCGGCGTCGACTACCGCCCGCCCGCCGGTCCCCGCCCCTGGCAGCGCCGTCCCGGCGTCCTCGGACGCCCGATCGAGGGCGCGCCCCCGATCGTGTGAGCCACGGCCAAGCTCCCCGCCCCCACGGCGGGTCCCTGGCACGGTGGTCCTTCCACACACGCCGTAAGCCGTACAAGGGCCCCCTAACGATGGCAATCCGCACACAGCGGCGACAGAACGGAATTCCGGACCATTCGCCGTCCCGGATACGGACCGGCGGTTCGCGGACCCTCGCGACGACGAACGCGGAAGATGTGCCAGAGTTGCCACGTCCGGGCCGACAGCACGTACCGTACGGCGGGATCAGGCGGTATCAGGCGGGAAGAGTCGGGACCACCGGGGAAGGGGCAGCTGGGTTGACCACGCACGCACCGCAGGCGGCGCACACCGTGACGTTGCCGGGCTCGCTCGACGAGGCCGTGGCGGCGCTGACCGCCATGCCCGCCGCCGTGCCCGTCGCGGGCGGTACCGATCTGATGGCGGCCGTCAACTCCGGGCTGCTGCGGCCCGCCGGGCTCGTCGGCCTGGGCCGCATCAGCGAGATCCGCGGCTGGCAGTACCAGGACGGCCACGCCCTCCTCGGCGCCGGCCTCACCCACGCCCGGATGGGGCGGCCCGACTTCGCCGCCCTCATCCCGGCGCTCGCGACCGCCGCCCGCGCCGCCGGGCCGCCCCAGATCCGCAACGCCGGGACCCTCGGCGGCAACATCGCCTCGGCCGCGCCGACCGGCGACGCGCTGCCCGTGCTCGCCGCGCTGGAGGCCAACCTGGTCATCGCGGGCCCCGGCGGCGCCCGGCGGGAGATCCCGATAGGGCATCTGCTGACCGGCTTCGACATGCTCCGGCCGGGCGAGCTCATCGGCTACGTCCGCGTGCCGCTGCTGCACGCCCCGCAGACGTTCCTCAAGGCCACCGGCCGCACCGGTCCGGGCCGCGCCGTCGCGTCCGTGGCCGTCGTCCTCGACCCCGCCCGGCGCAACGTGCGGTGCGCCGTCGGCGCCGTCGCGCCCATGCCGCTGCGCCCGTTGGACGCCGAGCGCTGGGTCGCCTCGCTCATCGACTGGGACGGCGAGCGCACGCTCGCGCCCGAAGCCTGCGCCGCCTTCGGCGACTACGTGGCCGCGGCCTGCATCCCCGACCCCGCGCCCGGCCCCGACGGCGGCGAGCCGGGGACCCTGCCGCCCGCCGCGCTGCACCTGCGTCGTACGGTGGCGACTCTGGCCCGCCGAGCTCTGGGGAGGGCACTCGCGTGAGTGACGAACAGCAGCGACACGCTCAAGTCGGCCCGCCCGGCTGGCAGCCGATCCCACGGGGCGCGGAGTACGACGCGGACGGCACCGCCTTCCTGCAGCTCCCGCCCGAACTCCTCGCCCACCCGGGCGCGGCGCTGTCCGGCAGCGGCGGCTGGGACCCCCTGGCCGCCACCGGCGCCGGCGGCTACACCCCGCCGACGGGCGAGTCCTGGCAGCAGCCGCACGCGCCCGTCCAGGCGCAGCCGCAGTGGACGGAGCAGTGGAACGCCCAGGCGTCCTACGAGCCCCCGCGCCCCGATGCCCCGGCCGACGGCGGCACCCATGGCGGCACCCACGGCGGCGCCGACCCGCACGCCACGGCCGAGTGGGCGATGCCGTTCGCCGAGCCGTCGCACGCTCCGGAAGCGCGGAGCGCTCCCCCCGCCGACCATGCCGCCCAGGGCCACTGGACGGTCCCGGCCGCAGGGGACGACCCGGTCGACGAGTCGGGCGAGTTCGTCCTGCACGGCCGCCCCGGCGGGCAGTCCGCGCAGCACGTGGACCCGCACGACCCGGCGGCCGCGTACGCCGTGCAGCAGCCGCCCGCCGCTCCCGGTGCCCACGACGCCGGGGCCGCGCCGGACGCGTACGCGATGGCGGACGGCACCCCCGCGCACCCCGCCGCCGAGCCGGGCGACGGCCTGCCCGGCCGTCCGGACGCGCAGGGCGCAGAGCAGCAGCCCGCGGCCCCGCTCGGCGCTGACATCCACACCGATCCGCGCCCCGCCGGGGACGGTCCCTCGGGCGCCTCCGGCACGTACGTCCTGAGCGACGGCACGGGCCCGCAGGGTGTCGGCCCGGGCGGTCACCCCGGCCCGCACGCCCCCGAGCAGTGGACGCCGCACGGCGGAAGCGCGCACGCCTGGCAGCAGCCCGCCGCGGCCGCGCCGGACGGTGCTGCCGCTGCGGGCGGTCCGAGCGGCCAGTGGTCGATTCCGGTTGTGCCCGACGAGCCTGCCGACGAGTCGGGGGAGTACGCCCTCAGCAGCCTTTCCGGAGGGGTGCCCGGCCCGTCCGAGGCCCCGGACCCGGCGCCCGCGACGGATTCCGTTTCGCCCTCCGGCAGTTCCTCGCAGGACGCCACCGGGGTCACCGATACGGGCGATCATCAGACCGCGGCGTGGACGCCCCCCGCGGAACACGCGGAACCGACGGCCGCCGCACAGCCGGCGCGGCCCGAGCAGCCCGCGCCGTCGGCACAGTCCGCGCCGTCGGCACAGTCCGCACAGGAGGAAGCGGCCCCGGACGAAAGCCCGGCCGGAGCTCCGGCGGAGCCCGCGGCCGACAGCGCGCCGCCCGCGGACCAGCTCCCCGAGCCCGCGCACCCGGCGGACCCGCACACCCCGCCCCCGGCGGACCCGCACACCGAGCACCCCTGCGCCTCGTACGTCCTGCGGGTCAACGGCACCGACCGCCCCGTCACCGACGCCTGGATCGGGGAGTCGCTGCTCTACGTCCTGCGGGAGCGCCTCGGCCTCGCCGGGGCCAAGGACGGCTGCTCGCAGGGCGAGTGCGGCGCCTGTTCCGTCCAGGTCGACGGGCGGCTCGTCGCCTCCTGCCTCGTCCCCGCCGCGACCGCCGCGGGCGCCGAGGTGCGTACGGTCGAGGGCCTCGCCGTCGACGGCCGGTCCTCCGACGTCCAGCGGGCGCTCGCCGAGTGCGGTGCCGTGCAGTGCGGCTTCTGCGTACCCGGCATGGCCATGACCATGCACGACCTGCTCGAAGGCAACCACGCCCCGAGCGAGCTGGAGACCCGCCAGGCCATCTGCGGCAACCTCTGCCGCTGCTCCGGCTACCGAGGCGTGCTCGACGCGGTGCGCCAGGTCATCGACGAGCGCGCGGCGACGGCCGCCGCACAGGAAGAAGCGCAGCCGGAGACGGAACAGGCACGCATCCCGCACCAGGCGGGCCCGCACGGCGGCGGCACCGGAAAGGCATCGGCATGACGGGAACGGGCGGCATGGGCCACATGGCGGGAACGGCCGGTACGGCTGAGGGCGCCGCCACCGCGACCTCCGTCGCGTCGTCCGCCCTGGCCGGCGGCCCCGACGGCCCGCCGCCGCACGGCCTCGGCGTCTCCCTGCCCGCCGCCGACGCGGACGCCAAGACCCAGGGCACCTATCCCTACGCCGCCGACCTGTGGGCCGAGGGCCTGCTGTGGGCCGCCGTCCTGCGCTCGCCGCACCCGCACGCCCGCATCCTCTCGATCGACACCGCCGAGGCCGCCCGCATGCCGGGCGTGCGCGCCGTCATCACCCACGCGGACGTCCCCGGCGACGGCGCCCACGGCCGCCGCGTCGCCGACCGCCCCGTCTTCGCCTCCGACATCGTGCGCCACCACGGCGAGCCGATCGCCGCCGTCGCCGCCGACCACCCGGACACCGCCCGGCTCGCCGCCGCCGCCATCGCCGTCGAGTACGAGCCGCTGGAGCCGGTCACCGACCCCGAGCAGGCGTTCTCCGCCGAACCGCTGCACCCCGACGGCAATCTGATCCGGCACATCCCGCTCCGCTTCGGCGACCCCGAGGCGACCGGCGAGGTCGTCGTCGAGGGCCTCTACCGCATCGGCCGCCAGGACCCCGCCCCCATCGGCGCCGAGGCCGGCCTCGCCGTGCCGCGCCCCGACGGCGGCGTCGAGATCTACACCGCCTCCACCGACCCGCACGCCGACCGCGACCTCGCCGCCGCCTGCTTCGGCCTGGAGCCCGAGCGGGTCAAGGTCGTCGTCACCGGCGTCCCCGGCGCCATGGGCGACCGCGAGGACCCGGGCATGCAACTGCCGCTCGGCCTGCTGGCCCTGCGCACCGGCCACCCCGTCAAGCTCGCGGCCACCCGCGAGGAGTCCTTCCTCAGCCACCCCCACCGCCACCCGACGCTGCTCCGCTACCGCCACCACGCGGACGCCGACGGCAAGCTGGTGAAGGTCGAGGCCCAGATCCTGCTGGACGCCGGCGCGTACGCCGACTCCTCCTCCGAGGCGCTGGCCGCCGCCGTCGCCTTCGCCTGCGGCCCGTACGTCGTCCCGCACGCCTTCGTCGAGGGCTGGGCCGTACGCACCAACAACCCCCCCTCCGGCCACGTCCGCGGCGAAGGCGCCATGCAGGTGTGTGCCGCCTACGAGGGCCAGATGGACAAGCTCGCCGCCCGCCTCGGCCTCGACCCCGCCGAGCTGCGCCTGCGCAACGTCATGGCCACCGGTGACCTGCTGCCCACCGGCCAGACGGTGACCTGCCCGGCCCCCGTGGCCGAACTCCTGCGCTCCGTACGCGACTTCCCGCTGCCCGCGCTCCCCGTGGACGACCCCGAGGAGCAGTGGCTGCTGCCCGGCGGCCCGGACGGCGCCGGCGAGCCGGGCGCGGTGCGCCGTGGCGTCGGCTACGGCCTCGGCATGGTCCACATGCTCGGCGCGGAGGGCACCGACGAGGTCTCCACCGCCACCGTCAAGGTCACCGGCTCCGTCGCCACCGTCATCTGCGCCGCCGTCGAGACCGGCCAAGGCTTCGCCACCCTCGCCCGCCAGATCGTCCAGGAGATCCTCGGTCTCGACGAGGTCCACGTCGCCCCCGTCGACACCGACCAGCCCCCCTCCGGCCCCGGCGCGCACAGCCGCCACACCTGGGTCTCCGGCGGCGCGGTCGAGCGGGCCGCCCGGATGGTGCGCACCCAGCTCCTCCAGCCGCTGGCCCACCAGTTCGGCATGTCCACCGAGCTGCTGACCATCGCCGACGGCAAGATCACCTCGTACGACGGGGTGCTCAGCACCACGGTCGCCGAGGCCCTCGACGGCAAGGAGCTGTGGGCCACCGCCCAGTGCCGCCCCCACCCCACCGAGCCCCTGGACGACACCGGTCAGGGCGACGCCTTCGTCGGCATCGCCTTCTGCGCCGTACGCGCCGTCGTCGACGTCGACATCGAACTCGGCTCCGTGCGCGTGGTGGAGATGGCCGTCGCGCAGGACGTCGGCCGCGTGCTCAACCCCCGGCAGGCCCGTGCCCGCATCGAGGCGGGCATCACCCAGGGCGTCGGCGCGGCCCTCACCGAGAACCTCCGCACCACCGGCGGCCTCGTCCGCCGCCCCGACCTCACGGGTTACTCCCTGCCGACATCGCTGGACACCCCCGACATCCGCATCGTCAAGCTCGTCGAGGAACGCGACGTCGTCGCCCCCTTCGGCGCCAAGGCGATCAGCGCGGTGCCCGTCGTCACCTCCCCCGCGGCCGTGGCCGCCGCCGTGCGCGCGGCGACCGGACGCCCCGTCAACCGCCTCCCGATCCGCCCGCAGGCGGCGGTGGGTGCGGGAGCGGTCTGAGTAGGCGTACTCATGCGGGTGTCACTGCCCGACAGTAATGTGTAGCCGGAAGTTACATGTGCCGTCGGGTGGTGGGGAGAGAGCAGTGAGGCGCGCGTGAGCCAGGATCCGTCGGGCGGCCTCGCCGCCGAGCTGTCCTCCCTCAGGACGTTCAAGGGGCGCGTGGACGAACTCCTCACCACCTTGGGCGACTCCGAGGCCGCGCCGGAGCGCGTCGCCGATGTCCGGCTGACCGGCGCCCACTTGGGCACCGGCTTCAACGCCGCCCACGCGCTCTACGGTGCCTACCACGACGTCCACCAGCAGCTGGAGTCGCTCGCCAAGCTGCTCTCCGACCAGATCGAGTTCCTGAGCATGGCCGTGCACGGCGCGGGCACGGCGTACGCCGACACCGACGAGGACCAGCGCGCCCGCATGTGGGAGATCCAGAACCGGGTCAAGCAGCAGTACGACCCGGCCCGGGATCCGTACGCGGCGCACCCCGCCGCGCCCCCCGCGGCGCCCCCCACGACTTCCTCCGGCGGCAAGGGGAGGTTCTGACCGTGACCGAGCCCGGCCTACCCCTCAACTCACCCCTGATCAAGCCCTCCCCGGCCAACTCGCCCCTGGCCAACCCCGCGGACCCGCGCCGCCAGTTCCCCTCGCCCTTCGCCACGTACGACTTCACCTCGATCCCGCACGAGCAGCTCCTCGCGATGATCGAGCCCGCGGACGCCGGAAAGGTCACCGCCCTCGCCGACAAGCTGAAGTCCGTCTCCACCGCCATCAACAAACTCGGCGAGGACCTCAAGGGCTACCTCGACCGCGTCGCCTGGGAGGGCGAGGGCGGCCAGTCCTTCCGCGACTGGGGCTCCCGCATGTCCAACGCGACGCTCCGCCTGGGCCATTACGCGGAGAACGCCGGCACGTGGATGGACCACGCCGCGGCGACGCTCGCTCAGGTGCACAGCCAGATGCCGAAGTATTCGGCGGCGTCGAAGGCGACGGTGGACGCCTACCTCAAGGCGCAGCCGCCGAACGCGCGATACATCCAGAAGCCGCTCTTCGACGCTCCGGCCGTCGGCGCGGGTCCTTCCCAGAACCAGGCGTACGAGGCGCAGCAGCGGTTGCATGACGACCATATGCGCGCGGCTGAGCTGATGAAGAAATTGGCGGAGTCCTATAACGCGTCGGGGGTGCAGTTGCTTAGGGCGGAGCGGCCTAATTTTCCGCCGGCGCAGGATTGGATGATGCCGAAGCAGACGGCGCCCGTGCGCGAATTCGAGCGACTTGGGCTCGCCGGCTCGGGAGGTGCCCAGGACCAGGCGGGAGAGCGGGCTGCGGGCGGCCTGTCGATGTCTCCTGCTACGTCGGCTTCCCGGGGGCTCGGTGACGGTGCCGTGCCGCTGCAGCCGAGTGCCCTTGGGGTCGGGCGGGTGGTCCCGCGTCTTCCTGACCATCCTGTCAGGACCGAGATCGACGGCACGCTGCCGTCGCCGACGATTCCGACAGCGCCGTCCAGAGGTGTGCCGGGCAGCTCGCCCAGCGGTGGGTCGGCAGATGGCGTGGTTCCGCCTCCCCACCTTCTTGCGCCGCCGCTGCCGCACCCTGAACCACGCCCCGTCGTGCCGCAGATCGGCACTCGCTTCCCTGCGCCTCGTCCGGCAACGCCCAGCGGGCCGGGAGCACTGGGCACGCGACCCGTTCCACCCGCGCCGCGTGCCTCCGATCCCGGTGTTGTCGGTGGCCGCCCGCTGCCTGCTCCTTCGGGGCGTCCTGTGGAGCCGACCCCGCGCGCCACGGTCATCGGGACCGAACCCGGTCGGGGTATGGGCCGCCCGACGGGGTCCTACGGTCCTGGTGCTGTCGGGAGTATCGGCCGTACGAGCCCTGGGGCATCCGCAAGCGGGGCCTTCACGCAAGGTGGAACCGGTCTGCCCCGTGGTGGTGCTTCCGGCATGGCTCCCATGCACGGGGCGCCCGGCGCGGCTCCTCAACGGCGGCGTGGAAGCCAGCGTCCCGACTATCTCGTCGAGGACGAGGAGACCTGGCGTCGGGGAGAGCGCCGTGTGGTTCCGCCAGTCATCGAGTGACCTCAGTTTCAAGGGGAATTGCATGTGGGTCATGGAGAGCCGAAGGCGCACCATGCGGCGAGCGGCGAGTTGGGCACTCGGCTGCCTGCTCGTAGGTGTGGCGGCTGTGCCCGCCCAGGCCGAGTCCGTTCGTGCGCAGCAGTGGCATCTCGACGCCATGCACGCTGACGAGATGTGGAAAGTGAGCACCGGCAAGGGTGTCACTGTCGCGCTGATCGACACCGGCGTGGACGACTCACTGCCTGATCTCCAGGGGCAGGTGCTCGACGGCAAGGACTTCTCGAACCAGGCGGGAGGGGCCCATACCGATGCGTTCAACCATGGCACTCAAATGGCTGCCTTGATTGCAGGAACGGGCAAGCGACCGGGGGGAAACGGAGTCTTCGGGCTTGCCCCCGGAGTCAAAATCCTGCCGTTGCGGATCGCCGATGGATCCGAGGCCAAGAATGAGGCTGAGGCCAGCCAGAACTACACGGCGACTTTGAGTGCGGCTATCCGGTATGCAGCCGACAGTGAAGCAAAGATCCTCAGCATCTCCATGGCCGGTGCAGCGGACGGAGCGCAGGTCGGGGAAGCTGTGCAGTACGCATCGCGTAAAGGAAAGCTGATCTTTGCTGGTGTGGGCAACAACGGCGCCAAGGGCAACGAGGTGTTCTACCCTGCGGCAGCTCCAGGTGTCATCGGCATGGCAGCCGTCGACCGGAACGGCCAAGTGACCAAGGAATCCGAGCATGGCCCCCAGGTCGACCTTGCGGCTCCCGGCGATGAAATCGTCACGGCATGCGTAGGTGGCACCCAGCTCTGCAAGGGGCACGGCACCAGCGACGCCACCGCCCTGGCCTCCGCCTCCGCAGCCCTCATCTGGTCCGTCCACCCCACCTGGACCGCCAACCAGATCACCCGCGTCCTCATCAACACCGCCGGTGGTCCCGAAAGCGGCGAGAAGCGCACGGACTTGATCGGCTACGGCACCGTCCGCCCCCGCATCGCCCTCAAGGACCCGGGCGACCCCGGACCGGCCGACGTGAATCCGCTCGACGGGCCGGAATCCAAGTCCGCGGCGGGAGAAGCGCAGAAGCCGGCGGCCGCCTCCAAGGATGACGACGGCCCGAACACCACGTGGATCGCCTGGGGAATCGGCGCAGCCATCCTGCTGGGCGCGGCTGTCACGGCCCCGATCCTGATCGCCCGCCGCCGCGGGATCTGAATAAACTCTTCGCCTTCGACTGTCCGTCCCACGGGGGGAGCCCTCACGATGTCCGATGCCCGAATACGCCTGGCCTCCGCCGGAGGCGACACCGGCACGCACAAGGCGAGCCAGAAGCCTTGGACCACCGCGGCGGGTGTCGCGGGCGAACTGCACGAGGACATGAAGTCCGCTCTGACGGATCTCGAGCACGCCCACGACGGAATCAAGTCGGGAACGGCGGGCTTCGTGAGTGCGGGGGCATTGGCCGGAATACTCGGCGGCTGGGGCGACCGGCTCGGGGCCGTACGCGATGCGTGCCATCGACTCGATGGCGACTTGAAAACGGCGGGGCGGCTGCTCGGCGAGAACGACGTCAAGGTGCAGGAGACGTTCGACGCTACCAAGTCGAAGATCGACGCCTACAGTCAGCCGAAGCAGGGGCGCTGATCCCCGATGGTCACGATCGATGAACTGGCCAAGCTGGACAGATCGAAGTTCACCAAGGCCGCGGAGGCGTGGTCCAAAGTGAGCAACCGGGCCAGCGTGGCGAAGGGCCGGGCGGAAAGCGAGATGCTGGCCACGTTGGACAGTACGCAGAAGGGCGATGCCGCGAGGAAGGCGCTCGAATGCCTCGTCCAGCTGAACAAGAACTACCAGTACATCCACGCCGAGTGCGGCCTCATACGGACTGCCCTGACCGGCCTCGCCGAAGAGCTGGAAGGCCCGCAGAACAAGCTGAAGCAGGCCCTCAAGGATGCCGAGGGGCTCAAGTTCACGGTCAACGCGGACGGCTCGGTCAAATACCCGGCGTCGGAGGCGACGAAGGTCCCGTTCGTCCAGCAGCCGGCGCGCGCTGGGAACGTGCCGTTGATCGGCAAGCCGGATCCCAACCAGGCGAAGGCGCAGGAGATAGCAGACCGCATCGCAACGGCGCTTCGGGATGCGACGGAGATAGACGAGCGCTACGCCAAGGCACTCCGGAAGCTCAACACGAACGGCAAGCTCGACCAGACCGACTGGGCCGATGTCGCCCGGGACATGAAGGACGTCCGTGCGGCGGCGGGCAAGCACTTCTCGGAGGACATGATCCCCAAGGGGAAGTCACCGAAGGAGAACGCCGAGTGGTGGGCGAAGCGCACGCAGGCGGAGAAGGACGAGGCCGTAGCTCTCTTTCCTGCCAGCATCGGCGCTCTTGACGGCCTGCCTGCTGTTGTTCGAGACGATGCCAACCGAATCGTGTTGGATGAAACACGCGCAGACATCGATCGGCAGCTCAAGGAGCTCGCAGAGAACGAGCCGAAGAAGCGGGAACAGAAGTTCAACAACATTACTGGTCTACCCATTCAGGGTGAAGAGCAGACGACCTATTCATGGAAGGAATGGGATAAGAAGAGGAAGGCGCTTGAGGGGAAGTTGGACGGCATCAAGCAGATCGAGAAGAGATTCGATGCCACAGGGAAAGACGGACTTCCGAAGGCTTACCTCCTCGGTTTTAATATCGAGGGGAAAGGCCGTGCAATAATCGCGAATGGAAACCCGGATACGGCTGAGCATACTGCGGTTTACGTGCCGGGGACGACATCTCGGCTGAATAATTCTCAAGGCGATATCAACAAGATGACCACGTTGTGGAGGAGGGGCAACGCCATGCCGGGGAATCCGTCCGTGTCAACCATCACTTGGATCGGGTACGATGCTCCGCAGAGCGCGTTGCCGACTCAAAACGGTGACCTCGTGCCCGAGGCTGTCTTTACATCATATGCCGATAAGGCGGCTCCGGCTCTGGGTAAATTTCTTGACGGTACCAGAGTCGCTCAAGGCGGGCCGCACGCGAGCCATCTCACTGTAATAGGTCACAGTTATGGCACCACCGTAGTCGGCGATACTTCTAAAAAGGTAGGTCTTGGGGCGGACGACATCATATCGGTGGCGAGTCCGGGTATGTTGGTGGGCTACGCCGACGAACTCGACGCGCCGAAAGGTCACGTTTGGTCGGAGGCTGCCTCGACAGCCAGGGATCAGGTTCCGTTGGGCGGATATCTCGTGGGCCTCGGAGGTGACAGCAAGGCAACGCCGTGGCTTTCGACGCTTCCCTTCGGTGCTGTGCTCAGCCAAAACGTTCCTTCCGACAGAGATTTCGGTGCCAATATCATGCGGACGGACTCCGACGGACATGGTGGCTACTGGAAGGGTGTCGACTCGATCAGCGTGCACAACCAGGCAGCTGTGGTAACCGGAAATTACGGTTCGGTGAAGCGTGATTAATGCCAAGGGGATGGGGGTGGGGAATTGTCGGAGGCTGGCTGTCCTGCTGGCAATGGGAATCGGGATTTCGGGGTGTAGCGGTATGGGGAAGTCTGATGGTGTTGATTACACTCCTCAGGCTCGAGAGATTGAAACCGTGCGGAACGAAGCGAAAGATCTCTCCAGTCAAATTCTTGATGCTATCGGCTTGAAGGGGCGGGTGACGGGCCAAGGGCCAGGAGTTTCGCGATGTGAAGACGATCCCAAGCACCTCTACAAAATTCATCACCCGTGGTCTCTTTGGGGCGTTCCAGAAAAAGATATGGAGCGATCCATGGAGCAGCTCAAGGAGGAGTTGCCCAAGAGGGGGTGGAAGGTGGTGAGTTACGGGCACGACAAGAGTCTGGCCAAGAATCTTGAGCTGACCGCCGATTCGAGCAAATATAAGTTTTCGGTTGATGTCACATTCATGGACAAGAGGAGGTCGGCTGCTTACGATGCTCCAACTGCGGGCAAGGAGTCCGGCATCATGGTCGACCTTGTGTCCGCGTGCTTCCGGGTTCCGGAGGGAAAGACTGTGGACGAATACTGATCCGGGTGTCCCTGCGTGCACCTCGGAGTATCCGCCACCCCGCTCACCTCACATGGAGATCCCCCTCACCACACCCCAAGCCGCCATGAGCAGCAACATCGCTCCCATCCAAGCGATCAGCCCTGCTCCCCGGCGCGAGCAAATCCCCCACGTGCCGAGGATGGCGGCGGTCGGGGCGGTGAGCATGGGGATGGCGACGACGGCCTGCTGGACGGCCAGGGAGCAGATGGGCTGGGTATCGCCCTCGTTGCAGCCGTCGCTCGCCATGACCGTGATGGGGAGCACGCAGAAGGTGAACGCCGCGAACAGCCAGAGGACAGCCCCTCCGAGGAACTTGGTGGCTGCGCTCGTCGGCTGCGGCGGCGGCTCCATCTCAGGCATCGACATCATGCCCCCGACGCTAAGCGCGCCCCCAACCCCGCACATCCGTACGCCTACCTGAGTATCCCCACAACCCCCCCACCCCGCCCACTCCATGGCAATCTGGACCCCATGGACGAACAGTCATGGCGCCCCCACGCCCTGCCCGGCGAGCCGTATCACACCACCGATACCTGTAGCGGGTGCGGATCGGTCGTCCAGGGGATTCACGGGCGGTGGACGTGTCCCAACTGCGGGGCGTGCAGTCCTTATCAGGAGCCGCCCGAGGGGTGGGCCACGGAGATCACGGCGGCGGAGCTGGTCACCAATACCGTGGGGTACGACGACGTAGAGGCCGTGGCGGGAATCGAACCCGCGTAACTCGCTTTGCAGGCGAGCCCCTCAACCACTCGGGCACACGGCCGTGTTGTTCCGGCTCTTCGAGCGTAAGCAGGGCGGGGGAGGGGGAGCAATGGGCGCCGGGCGGATGACACATCGTGTTCATGCTGGGCGTGGTGAGAGGAATTCCTCCACGAGGGGGCGGAACAGCTCCGGTTCGTCCACCCAGGGGTAGTGGCCGACCTCGTGCAGAGGGCGCAGCGCCGCCGAGGGGAAAGAGGAGGCGACGAGTTCGCCCGCGCGCATGCCTGTGATCGCGTCGCGGTCACCGGTGATGACCAGCACCGGGCAGCGCACGTCGCCCAGGCCGTGGAGCAGGGCGAGGCGGGCAGGTTCGTCGACGCCCTGCCAGAAGCCGGCGCGGGGGACCGGGTTCAGCTGGTCTCCTTCCGTGGCGGCGTGCGCGCGCTGGGGGGCGTCCCAGCGGCCGTAGCCCATGGGGGCCGCGCGCCGCAGCAGGTCACGGACCTCGCCCAGGTCGCTGGTCGTGGGGAGCGTGTGCACGGCGACGTACGCGTCCGTCCACCAGTCCTCCGTGGCGCGGGCCTCGAAGATCTGCTCGGCGTCGTCGGGCAGCTCGCCCTGGAGGCGCGAGCCGGGGGTGACGAGGACCAGGCGGCTGAGCCGGTCGGCGTGGGCCGCCGCGTACGCCTGGGCCGTCGCGCACCCGGCGTCGTGGGCGAGGAGGGCGAAGCGCTCCAGGCCGAGGTGGCGGCGGAGCGCCTCCAGGTCCTCCGCGAGGGCGGGGAAGGCGTAGCCGCCCGGGTCGGGGGAGGGCGGCGAGGCGCCCGTGCCACGGCTGTCGGGGATCACGAGGGTATGGCGCGCGTCGAGCCCGCCGAGGTCACCGAGATAGGCGGCGTCCCGGCCCGGCCCGCCGGCGAGGCAGACGACGGTCTCGCCGCCACCGCCGTCCCGGGCCTGAAGGACGCGGTATGCCAGCTCAGTCGAGTCGTACGAGGTGTAGTGCCGCACGTGTCCACCTTGCCCCAATAGTCCGTCGATCCAGAAGTGACTCCCCGCTCACTCCCCTGCTCCCCCAAATTCCGCTTATGATTCCGGTGTGTTCGACACCCGGCACATCAGAACGTTCCACGCGGTGGTCACGGCCGGGTCGTACTCCGCGGCCGCTCGCGCGCTCGGCTACACCCAGCCCGCGATCACGCAGCAGATCAAGGCACTGGAGCGCGCGGTGGGCAGCCCGCTCTTCGTGCGCGCGGGCCGCAGGATGCGGCTGACCGAGGCCGGTGAGGCGCTCACCCGGCACGCGGAGACGATCCTCGACAGCCTGACGGCCGCGCAGCAGCAGATGAGCTCGCTGACCCGGCTGCGCGCCGGGCGGGTGCGGGTCTGCGCGTTCCCCAGCGCGAGCGCCACCCTGATACCGGAGGCGCTGGCCCGGCTCGCCGCCGACCATCCGGGCGTGCGGGTCGAGCTGCTGGAGGGGGAGCCGCCGGAGTCGATCCGCCGCCTCGTGCGCGGCGAGTGCGACATCACGCTCGCCTTCACCTATCCCGGCCTCCACGAGCAGGTGCCGGAGGAGGTGGTGGAGCTGCGGCTGATGGAGGATCAGCTGACGGTGCTGATGCCCACCGGGCACCCGCTCGCCCGCCGCCGCGCCGTCAAGCTCGCGGACCTGGCGGAGGAGCGCTGGATCGCCGGCTGCCTGCGCTGCCGCACCAACTTCCTGCACGAGTGCGCCGAGCTGGGCTTCGCCCCCGACATCGCCTTCACCACCGACGACAACCTCGTGGTGCAGTCGCTGGTCGCCGAGGGGCTGGGCGTCGCCATGATGCCGGGGCTGGTGCTGTCCTTCCTCCGCCACGACAAGATCACCGGCCGGGCGCTGGACCCGGCCTCGCGCCGCCAGGTCTCGGCGTACGTGCTCCGCGAGCACCTGCGCGTCCCGGCCACGGCGCTCGTGCTGGACGAGCTGAAGGCGGTCGCGGCACGCAGGATCGGCTGCTGATCCCGGCGGGCCGCCTCAAGCGATGCGGCGGGACGTTTCACGCGATGTGGCGGGGGCGGCTCGCGCGACGCGGCGGGGACGTTTCAAGCGAGGTATAAGCGGGAGTGAGGCTCCCGTCAACAAACTGTCGTTGGACCGATGGATCACGCCGTCCGACGCTGCACGTATGACCACATCCACCGCAGCCCCGACGACCGCGCGCATCGACCAGCTCGTCGACGACGTACGCGAGGCCGTAGGCCGCGGCCTGCCGCCCGACACGACGGCATATCTCGTCGGCGAGCGGCTCGCGGCCCACCTCGGCTCTCCCGACCTGCTCACCCCGGAGCAGCGCGAGGGCGACCCCGAACGCTACCGGCAGCACCTCCTGCACGCCGAGCACGACGGCAGCTTCTCGATCGTCGCGCTCGTCTGGCTGCCCGGCCAGGAGACGTGCGTGCACGACCATGTGTCCTGGTGCGTCACGGGAGTTCACGAGGGGACGGAGAGCGAGCGCCGCTACCGCCTCGTCCCCGACGGCACCACCGCCCGCCTCGTCGCGACCGAGGACGTGGTCAACGCCCAGGGCGACGTCTGCGGCTTCGCGCCGCCGGGCGACATCCACCGGGTGCGCAACGCCTGTTCGTCCACCGCCATCTCGATCCACGTCTACGGTGCCGACGTCTCCCGCCTGGGCAGCAGCGTCCGCCGCGTCTACGACCTGCCGGCCGACGAACTCTGATGGCCCTGGACTCTCCCCGTACGAAGGCGGGCACGCGACCGGGTGGTCCGCCCGCCACCCCGCCGAGGAGCAAGCTCCCGGGCGCGGACAGGCTCCCGGGCAAGGACAAGCTGCCCGGGCTGGCCATGGCCGCCGCCGGTGTCGCGGTGGCCTGGGCCGTCCACCGGCTCGTACCCGCGGTTCCCATGCTCACCGCGGCCGTCGTGCTCGGCATCGCCGCCGCGCACCTCCCCGGCGTACGGGCCCGGGTGCGCGGCGCGGCCCGGCCGGGGCTGACGCTGGCGGGCAAGCGGCTGATGCGCGTCGGCGTCGTGCTGCTCGGCCTCAAGCTGAGCGTCGGCGACGTGCTCGGGCTCGGCTGGGCCACCGTCGCGATGGTGGTCGCCGTCGTGGCGGCCACGTTCTTCGGGACGCTGTGGCTCGGGCGGCGGCTGGGGCTGCGCGGCGACCAGCCGCTGCTGATCGCCACCGGCTATTCCATCTGCGGCGCCTCCGCGATCGGCGCCGTCAGCGAGGTGTCGGGCAGCGACGAGGAGGACGTGGCGACCTCCGTCGCGCTGGTGACCCTGTGCGGCACGCTCGCCATCGCCGTGCTCCCGCTGCTCCACCACCCGCTCGGCCTGGACGACGCGCAGTTCGGGCGCTGGGTCGGCGCGGGGGTGCACGACGTCGGGCAGGTCGTGGCCACCGCGCAGACCGCGGGGCCCGAGGCGCTCACCGACGCCGTCCTCGTCAAGCTGATGCGGGTGGCCCTGCTCGCGCCGCTGGTCGCGGCGGTGGCCGTGGCCATGCGGCGCCGCCGGGCGCACGACCCGCGGGCGGGCACCGGCAAGCGGCCCGCGCTGGTGCCCCTCTTCGTCCTCGGCTTCCTGGCCATGGTCGGCGTGCGCACCACCGGCCTGCTGCCGGGCGGGGCGCTCGACCTCGCGCAGCACGCGCAGGAACTGCTGCTCGCCGCCGCCCTGTTCGGCCTCGGCAGCGCGGTGCACCTGCCCACGCTGGTGCGCACCGGCGGCCGGGTCGCGGCGCTGGGCCTGTGCTCGTGGGTGGTGATCGCGGGGGCGGCGTACGGGGGAGTGCTGCTCACCACGTAGGAACCGTTCGCGGGAAGGCGGGGCCCGGCGATACAGCCGGGCCCCGCCTCGTGCGTTTCGGAGGTGACCTATGAGCCGTAGAGCTCGGTCATCTCGGTGATCTTGTCGTCCGGGCCCACCGCGACGTCGTAGTAGTTCTGCCCGGCGCAGTATTCGTCGCTCTTCTGCTTCGACTGCCCGCTGTCGTACTGCTTGTGGCCGGGGTCCGCGCACTCCTTGACGTGGCCGATCCCGGAGAGCGTCGTGCCGGAGTTGGTCGCCGGGCGGGCCTCGGGGCCGTTCTTGCCGATGACGGTCACCTTGCCCTGCGGGTCGAAGGAGTAGGTCTTCGCCGGGCCCTCGGCGCGGTAGAAGGCGCCCTCGTCCATCTCGGTGTTGCAGGACACCTTGGCGTCCTGCGCGATGACATTGGCCATCGCGCCCTCGACGTGGTCGACCCGGATGAGCTTGTGGCCCTTGGGCAGCGGTCCGCAGGGGTCCTTGGACTTGCCGCCGCCCGCCGGCTTGGCGGAAGCGCTTCCCGCCGGGGAGGCGGACGAGGACGGAGCGGAGGACGCCTTGCCCCCGTCGTCCGGCCCGCAGGCGGTCAGGGTGAGCGCGCCGGAGACGAGCAGCGCGGCGGCGAGTACGTGCCGAATGGAAATGGTGTTCCCCCATGTGCTGCGCCCGGCCACCGTGGCCGGGCGTGAAGATGCGGTCCGCCCGCCGGGCGCGCGGCGCCACGGCGGTGACCTGGCCGGATTCTATCTGCATGTACATGACGAGACTGCGCGCTTCCCGCCATGGTCGTCCGGCGTCCAAACTAGGACCGAAGGACGAGAGGATCTGGTTCCCGCGACAGGTGTCATTTCCTGTTTCACTTCTTACGCTGAGGAAATGACCGCAGCCGAACCCGCCGATGCCCTGACCGCGGCCGAATCCATACCCACCGGACCCCTCTCCGCCGAAGCCGCCGAAGCCGCCGAAGCTTCCCGAGCCACCGAGGTCGCTGAAGCCCCCCGAGCCACCGAAGCCCTCCGGGCCCCCGAAGTCACCGGCCCCGCACCGGACCCGGCCCAGGGCGTCCTCGGGCGCTCCTACCGGGCGCTGACCTTCGGCATCATCTCCGTCGTCTCCCTCATCGCCTTCGAGGCGAGCGCGGTCAACACCGCGATGCCCGTCGCGGCGCGGGCCCTCGACGGCGTCGGGCTCTACGCCTTCTCCTTCTCCGCGTTCTTCACCGCGAGCCTGTTCGCGATGACGCTGTCGGGGGAGTGGTGCGACCGCGCGGGCCCGCTGGCACCCCTCTTCACGGGGATCGCGGCCTTCGGCACCGGGCTCGTCGTCGCGGGCTCGGCGCAGCGGATGTGGATGTTCGTGGCGGGCCGCGGCATCCAGGGCATCGGCGGCGGCCTGGTCCTCGTCGCGCTCTACGTCGTGGTGGGCCGCGCCTACCCCGAGCGGCTGCGGCCCTCGATCGTCGCCGCGTTCTCCGCCGCCTGGGTCGTGCCCGTGATCGTCGGCCCGCTGGTGGCGGGCACGGTGACCGAACACATCGGCTGGCGCTGGGTGTTCCTCTCCATCCCCGTGCTGATCCTGCTGCCGCTCGCCGTGATGCTGCCCGCCCTGCGGGCGCTCCCCGCCGCCGAGCGCGCCGCGGCCATGGACCGCCGCCGCATCCTGCTGGCCCTCGCCGTCGCGGCGGGCGCGGGCCTCCTCCAGTACGCCGGGCAGGACCTGCGCTGGGTGGCGCTCGTCCCCGCCGCCGCCGGGCTCGGCATGCTCGCCCCCGCCGTCCTGCGGCTGCTGCCGCGCGGCACCCTCCGCGCGGCCCGCGGGCTGCCGTCCGTCGTCCTGCTGCGCGGCATCGCCGCGGGCGCCTTCCTCGGCACGGAGAGCTTCATCCCGCTGATGCTGGTGACCGAGCGCGGCATGTCCGCCACCACGGCCGGGCTCTCCCTCACCGGCGGCGGCCTGACCTGGGCCCTCGGCTCGTACACCCAGAGCCGCCCGCGCCTGGAAGCCCACCGCGAGCGCCTGATGACGCTCGGCATGCTGCTCGTCGCCGCCGCCGTCGCGCTGGCGTCGACCGCGCTGATCGACGGCGTGCCCGCGTGGATCGTCGCCGCCTCGTGGATCGTCGGCGGCTACGGCATGGGCCTGACGATCTCCGGCGGCAGCGTGCTGCTGCTCAAGCTCTCCCGGCCCGGCGAGGAGGGGGCCGACGCGGCCTCCCTCCAGATCTCCGACGCCCTCGGCAACATCACCCTCGTCGGCGTCGGCGGCGTCCTCTTCGCCGCCCTGGGCGGCGGCGCCGGCGGTGACACGGCCGCGCCGCACGCCGCCTTCGTCGTGGTCTTCCTCACCATGGCGGCGGCCGCGCTCGTCGGCGCGTACGTGACGACGCGGCTGCGGCCCCGGACCCAGGCGCTCGGCGGGAAGCGGCCGTGAGGTGCCGCCGTTCCCCCGCGGCGCCGCCGTGGCCGGTCGCGCCCCACGCGGGGACCGCTCAGAGGCACAGGCCCTCCGGGGCGCCGCCGGGCCGCGGCGGACCCCACCTGGCCCGCCCGGCCGTCCGGTCCCACGTGACCTGGGGGTTCGCTCCCACGGCCCCGTCCGTCGCCCGGCGGGCGGATTGTGAGCTCGGTCCCACCGCCGGGTGAGGGCGGGCCGTCCCTCCCGGGTTCCGCCGCGGACGCGGGTAGGCTGACGCGGTTGCCGATCGCCGAGCCAGCCGACGGAGACCGTGACTACCACCACCGCCGCCAATCACCACCTCTCGCCCGCCTTCCCTGGCCGGGCCCCTTGGGGTACCGCGAACAAGCTGCGCGCCTGGCAGGAGGGCGCGATGGGGAAGTATGTACAGGAACAGCCCCGCGACTTCCTCGCCGTCGCGACCCCGGGCGCCGGGAAGACCACCTTCGCGCTCACCCTCGCCTCCTGGCTGCTGCACCACCACGTGGTGCAGCAGGTGACCGTCGTCGCCCCCACGGAGCACCTCAAGAAGCAGTGGGCGGAGGCCGCCGCCCGCATAGGCATCAAGCTCGACCCCGAATACAGCGCGGGCCCCCTCGGCCGCGAGTACCACGGCGTCGCCGTGACCTACGCCGGTGTGGGCGTGCGGCCCATGCTCCACCGCAACCGCTGCGAGCAGCGCAAGACCCTCGTCATCCTCGACGAGATCCACCACGCCGGTGACTCCAAGTCCTGGGGCGAGGCGTGCATGGAGGCGTTCGAGCCCGCGACCCGGCGGCTCGCGCTGACCGGCACGCCCTTCCGCTCGGACACCAACCCCATCCCCTTCGTCACCTACGAAGAGGGCAACGACGGCATCCGCCGCTCCGCCGCCGACTACACCTACGGCTACGGCAACGCCCTCGCCGACGGCGTCGTCCGGCCGGTCATCTTCCTCTCCTACAGCGGCAACATGCGCTGGCGGACCAAGGCGGGCGACGAGCTGGAGGCGCGCCTCGGCGAGCCCATGACCAAGGACGCCGTCTCCCAGGCGTGGCGCACGGCCCTGGACCCGCGCGGCGACTGGATGCCGAACGTGCTGCGCGCAGCCGACCGCCGCCTCAGCGAGGTCCGCAAGGCCATACCGGACGCCGGCGCCCTCGTCATCGCCTCCGACCAGGAGTCGGCCCGCGCCTACGCCAAGCTCATCCGCGAGATCACCGGCGAGGGCGCCACGCTCGTGCTCTCCGACGACAGCGGCGCCTCCCAGCGCATCGACGACTTCGCGCACTCCGACGCCCGCTGGATGGTCGCCGTCCGCATGGTGTCCGAGGGCGTGGACGTGCCGCGCCTCGCGGTCGGCGTCTACGCGACGACGATCTCCACCCCGCTGTTCTTCGCCCAGGCCGTCGGGCGCTTCGTGCGCTCCCGGCGGCGCGGCGAGACCGCGTCCGTCTTCGTGCCGACCATCCCCACGCTGCTGACCTTCGCCAACGAGATGGAGGTCGAGCGCGACCACGTCCTCGACAAGCCGAAGAAGGACGGCGAGGAGGACCCGTACGCCGAGGAGGACAAGCTCCTCGCCGAGGCCGAACGCCAGCAGGACGAGGACACCGGCGAGGACGACCAGCTGTCCTTCGAGGCGCTGGAGTCCGACGCGGTCTTCGACCGGGTGCTCTACGACGGCGCCGAGTTCGGCATGCAGGCGCACGCGGGCAGCGAGGAGGAGCAGGACTACCTCGGCATCCCCGGCCTGCTCGAACCCGACCAGGTGCAGATGCTGCTCCAGAAGCGGCAGGCGCGGCAGATCGCGCACAGCCGCAAGAAGCCGGACGCCGAGGTGGACCTCCTCGAACTCCCCGCCGAGCGGCGCCCGGTGGTCACCCACAAGGAGCTCCTCGAACTCCGCAAGCAGCTCAACTCCCTCGTCGGCGCCTACGTCCACCAGAGCGGCAAGCCGCACGGCGTGATCCACACCGAACTCCGCCGCGTCTGCGGCGGCCCCCCGAGCGCGGAAGCGACGGCGGGCCAGCTCAACGAACGCATCCGCAAGGTGCGGGAGTGGGCTACGCGGATGCAGTAGGCGGACGCGGGAGCCGGGATGTGCCGCAGGTCGTCGATGACCTGCGGCACAGCTGTTTTGGGCCCGCACCCGTCCGCATAGTGGGATCCGGCCCCCGGTATTCGTGAATCCGCCCCACGCTGCCCGGATGTTGGGCAGACTCTTCCGCTGAGCGGACCGGCGGCGCTACCGTGCCGGTCACGCACACGCCCCGTGGCAGCGCCGCCGCGGAGCGCAGCCGGTGCCTTGAGAAAAGCGGCCGGCGGCCTCTCCTCGCGCGCTGCCGGACGGGACCGGTGGCGCATCCCACCGCGATGACGGGCCGCCACTCATCGGAGGAGGGGCGTCGTGACCGCGGAAACCTCGCAGACGCTCGACAGAGGACTGCGTGTCCTGAAACTGCTCGCCGACACCGATCACGGTCTGACCGTCACCGAGCTCTCCACCAAGCTCGGCGTCAACCGCACGGTGGTCTATCGACTGCTCGCCACACTGGAACAGCACGCACTCGTGCGCCGCGACATCGGCGGCCGCGCACGGGTCGGCCTGGGGGTGCTGCGGCTCGGCCGCCAGGTCCATCCGCTGGTACGGGAGGCGGCCCTGCCCGCCCTGCGGTCACTGGCCGAGGACATCGGTGCCACGGCCCACCTGACCCTGGTCGACGGCACCGAGGCCCTGGCCGTGGCCGTCGTCGAACCGACGTGGACGGACTACCACGTGGCCTACCGCGCCGGCTTCCGCCACCCCCTGGACCGCGGGGCCGCGGGCCGCGCCATACTCGCCGCGCGCCGCGGCGAGGCGGACAACCCCGGCTACGCCCTGACGCACGGCGAACTGGAGGCGGGGGCCAGCGGGGCCGCGGCCCCGCTGCTCGGCGTCCTCGGCATCGAGGGGAGCGTCGGTGTGGTGATGCTCGCCGACTCGGTCCCGGACCGCGTGGGCCCACGGGTGATGGAGGCGGCGAAGGAGGTGGCGGACGCGCTTCGCTGACGCGGCGGCGGGTTGTCCGGGTGCGGGTCCGTATCCGGCCGTGGGTCCATCGCGTCCGCGCCCGGTTCCTCAGACGCTGGACGGGCTTGATCACTGCCCGGAACGGGCGGAAGCGCGCCCCCGCCGGGCCGTGTCCGAGCCTGCCCGGCACCTGAGCCCGATTCGCGGGCGGAGCCCACCACACCCGCACCGCTGCGCCGCCGGACGGCGAGCCGCGCACGGCAGGTAGATTCGATCGCATGCTTGCTCCGACCAGCACCCGCGCGCGCCTGGCGATCTGCGCCGCCCCCTTCGTCGCCCTGCTCGCCGTCGCCGCGTTCGTCCCCCTGCCCTTCGCCATCGCGCAGCCGGGGTCGACCGTGAACGTGCTCGGGTCGGACGAGGGCAAGCCGGTGATCACCCTCAGCGGTGCCGACAGCCGGCGGACCACCGGGCAGCTGCGGATGACCACGATCCAGGCCACCGGACCGCGCGTCGAGGTGAGCCTGAGCGAGGTGATCAGCGGCTGGTTCCGTACGGACCGCGCGGTCATGCCGCACGACGCCGTCTACCCCGTCGGCGACACCGACAAGGAGGTCGAGGCGCACAACACCGCCGAGATGAAGAAGTCGCAGGACTCCGCCTCCGAGGCAGCCCTGCGCTATCTCCACAAGTCCCCCGGCCAGGTGAAGGTCGGGCTCAGTCTCGCCGACGTCGGCGGACCCAGCGCCGGCCTGCTCTTCACCCTCGGGATCATCGACAAGCTGGACGGCGACGGCCGCGGTGGCGACCTCACCGGCGGCCGGACGATCGCCGGCACCGGCACGATCGAGCCGGACGGCACGGTGGGCGCGGTCGGCGGCGTCCCCCTGAAGACGCAGGCCGCGAAGCGGGACGGGGCGACGGTCTTCCTCGTGCCGCAGGGCGAGTGCTCGGACGCCCAGGCCAACCTCCCCAAGGGCCTGCGGCTGGTGCCGGTCGAGAAGCTCGCCGACGCGGTGACGTCCCTGAAGGACCTGGCCTCGGGCCGGGAGGACAAGGTGCCCACCTGCTGAAGGGGGCCGCCCTCACCCCTCGCGGATGAAGCCCTGCTCCACCAGCCAGTCCTTCGCCACGTCGTGCGGGTCCTCGCCCTCCACGTCGACCCGCGCGTTGAGCTCCCGCGCCACGTCGTTCGTCAGCTTCGCCGTGATCGGGTCGAGCACCTCCCGGATCGCCGGATACTTCCGCATCGCCGCGCTGTTGATCTCCGGCGCGGCGTTGTAGTTGGGGAAGAAGCCCTTGTCGTCCCGCGTGACGACGAGGTTCATCGCCTTGATCCGGCCGTCCGTCGTGAAGACCTCGCCGAACGTGCAGGAGCCGCCGCCGGAGACCTGGGTGTAGATGATCCCGCCGTCCATCTTCTGGATCCGGGAGGCGGGGATGTTCATGCCGTACGTCTTCGCCATCCCCGGCAGCCCGTCGTTGCGCGCCGCGAACTCGCTCTCCACACACAGCGACACCGCCGCCGGGTCGCGCTTCGACAGCCGGGCCACGTCGGAGAGGGTCCGCGTGCCGTACCGCTTCTCGTTCGCCTGGTTCAGCGCCAGCGCGTAGGTGTTGTTCAGGGCGGCCGGGGCGAGCCAGGTCAGGCCGTTCTTCGCGTCGGCGTCCACGACCGCCTGCCACTGCGCGCGCGGGTCGGCGATCGGGGTGTCATGGCCGAGGTAGGTGATCCAGGCGGTGCCGGTGTACTCGTACATCCCGTCCGCTCCACCGGACTTGACCGCCTCGCGGGCGCCGATCGAGCCCTGGATGTTGGTGCGGTCGAGCACCTTCGCGCCCGCCGCCTTGAAGGCGAGCCCCATGATCTGGCCGAGGACGATGTTCTCGCTGAAGTTCTTCGACGCCACGGTCAGGTCGGCGCCCTTGAGCGGCAGGCCCTGGCCGATCGAGCCCGGCCGGACGTCGTCGACCATCGGCGAGCCGCTGGTCAGCCCGCAGCCGCCGAGCGCGAGGGGCAGCAGGAGCGCGCCTCCGAGTGCCGCCGCCGCACGGCCCGTACGCCGCCTTGTCGCTCTCACCTCAGCCTCCCGCTTCCAGGCCGCGCGGCCGCAGCAGGATCTCGGCCAGCGACGCCAGCCAGTCCACGAGCAGCGCCAGCGCCACGGTCAGCACGGACCCCAGGACCAGCACCGGCATCCGCTGGTTGGTGATGCCGGACGCGATCAGGTCGCCGAGCCCGCCGCCCCCGCCGAAGTAGGCGAGCGTCGCCGTGCCCACGTTGAGCACGAGCGCGGTGCGCACACCGGCGAGGATCAGCGGTACGGCCAGCGGGAGTTCGACCCTGCCCAGCACCCCGAGGGCGGACATCCCGATCCCGCGCGCGGCCTCCACCAGGGTCGGGTCGATGGCCCGCAGGCCCGCCATGGTGTTGGAGAGGACGGGCAGCACGGCGTAGATGACGATGCCGACGAGCGCGGCGCGCATCCCGATGCCCATCCAGATCACCAGCAGCGCCAGCAGGCCGATCGCGGGCGTGGCCTGGCCGATGTTGGCGACGGCCATCACGACGGGCGCGGCGCGGCGCACCCGGCGGCGGGTCAGCAGGATGCCGAGCGGGATCGCGATGATCAGGACGAAGAACGTCGAGACGACGGTGAGCACGATGTGCTGGCGCAGCCGCAGCCAGACGTTGCCGTCCCCGATCGAGTTCTGGGCGATGGCGTCGAGGGTCGCGCCCCGGAACCAGAGCCAGGTGGCGAACAGGACGGCGAAGATGATCACCGGAAGGACGGTCAGCTTCGGCCAGGTGAGGCGGCGCGCGGGGGAGGCGGGCTCCTCGGCGGGCGGGTGGTGGAGACCGGGGTCGTCGAGCCCGCCGAGATCGTGCCGGCCACGATCCCGGTAGGCGCTTCCGTGCGCGTCGGGCTGCGGCCGGCCCTCACCCCAGGTCATGGCTCCCACCTTCGGCCGGGCCGGCGAGTTCCCCACCACCACCGCTGCGCGGCGGTGTCCTCAAGCGCCGGACGGGCTGGGTGTGGCTGGTGTGGTCGTGATCCTGCGCGCGGTCGCATGCGACGGCCCGCACATCCAGCCCGCGGGGGCACCTCCCAGCGGTAGCCGGGGGAGGACGCGGCCCGCACTCGGGCACCCGGAGACCACACCACGCCCTCCCGCCTCACGCCGTCTCCCCAGGCTCGCCCGGTGCCCCGCCTTCTTGCTCCTGGCGGGTCTGCTGCGCGCGCTGTTCCTCCAGGCGGTGCTGGTGTTCCACCGCGTCCAGGCGGTCCGCCTCCAGGAGTTCGTGCACCGACTTCATGAGGGTCTCCATGTCCACCACCCCCTCGTACTCCCCGCGCCGCCCGGTCACCGCCACCCGCCCGGCGTTGTCGATGAGGACCGCCTCCAGCGCGTCGCGCAGTGTCGCGTCGCGGGTGACCGTGTCGTGCACCAGCGTCCCGGCGCGTGCGAGGGAGCCCTTGGCGCGCATCAGGTCGCCGCGGCGCAGCCACTTGTAGGGGCGGCGGTGCCGGTCGAGGAGGAGCACCTCGTTGGCCGTGCCGGTGCGCAGCTGGTCGAAGATGGACTGCAAGGGGTCGTCGATCGTCGCGGTGGGGAAGGCGACCACGCCCACGTCCCGCACGCGCGTGAGGTTGAGCCGTTTGAGCGCCGCGCCGGCGCCGACGAAGCCGGAGACGAAGTCGTCGGCGGGGTTGGTGAGGATGGCCTCCGGGGTGTCGAACTGGGCGATGTGCGACCGCTCGCGGAGCACCGCGATCCGGTCGCCGAGCTTGATGGCCTCGTCGAAGTCGTGGGTGACGAAGACGATCGTCTTGTGCAGCTCGTGCTGGAGCCGGATCAGCTCGTCCTGGAGGTGGTCGCGGGTGATCGGGTCGACTGCGCCGAAGGGTTCGTCCATCAGGAGGACGGGCGGGTCGGCGGCCAGCGCGCGGGCGACGCCGACGCGCTGCTGCTGCCCGCCGGAGAGCTGGCGTGGATAGCGGCCGCGGAACTCGCCGGGGTCCAGCCCGACCAGGTCGAGCATCTCCTCCACCCGGGCGCTGATCCGCGCCTTCGGCCAGCCGGTCATCCTCGGTACGAGCGCGATGTTCTGGGCGACGGTCATGTGCGGGAACAGGCCGGACGACTGGATGGCATAGCCGATCTTGCGGCGCAGCCTGACCGGGTCCATGTCGGTGACGTCCTCGTCGTCGATCCGGATCCGGCCGGACGTCGGCTCGATCAGCCGGTTGATCATCTTCATGGTGGTGGTCTTGCCGCAGCCGGAGGGGCCCACGAAGACCACCAGTTCACCGGCCTTGATCTCCATGTTGACGCAGTCGACGGCGGGCGCCGAGGTGCCCGGATAGCGCTTGGTGAGGTTCTCCAGCTGGATGGTGGCGCCCGAGGGCGCGCCGGCCGCGGAGGGCTCAGGCACGGATCCCCCTCGGAATGGTCAGGCGTCCTATCAGCACATACGCCGCGTCGAAGAGCAAGGCGAGGACGACGATGCCGAGCGTCCCGGCCAGCACCTGGTTGAGCGCGTTGGCGCTGCCCAGGGAGGAGATGCCGCGGAAGATCTCGTTGCCGAGGCCGGGTCCGGAGGCGTACGCGGCGATGGCGGCGATCCCCATCAGCATCTGGGTGGCGACCCGGATGCCGGTGAGGATCGGCGGCCAGGCGAGCGGCAGCTCGATCCGGAACAGCCGGGCGAGCCGCGACATGCCGATGCCCTTCGCCGCGTCGACCAGCGAGGGATCCACCCCGCGCAGCCCCACGACGGCGTTGCGGACGATCGGCAGCAGGCCGTAGAGCACCAGGGCGGTGACCGTGGGCGCCACGCCCAGCCCGGTGACCGGGATCAGCAGGCCGATCAGGGCCAGGGAGGGGATGGTCAGCAGCGTCGCGGTGGCGGTGACCGCGAGGGCGCCGGCCCATTCGCTGCGGTAGGTGAGCACGCCGATCGTCACCCCGATCAGCGTGGCCGCCACCATGCACTGGAAGACGGCGCTCGCGTGCTGATACGTATCGGTCAGCAGCTGTGCGTGCCGGTTGCCGACGTATTTCCAGAAGCTCACCCGCTCACTCCTCGCCATCGCCGTGCCCGGTCGCCGGGGAGACCGGGGACCGGGAGAGCCGCCGCCGAAAAGCCGCGTCAGGGCCGGTACGGGTCCTCCGACGCCTGTTTCACCAGGGGGATGATCCGCAGGGGAACCGCGTTCTCCATCACGATCGCCGTGGAAGCCCGGACAATGCCATCAAAACCCACAACCCGGTCGATCACACGCTGGAGGTCGGCGTTCGAGCGTGCGACCAGGCGGCAGAGCATGTCGCCGTGGCCGGTCGTGGTGTGGAGCTCCAGCACCTCGGGAACGGTCGCCAGGTGGGTCCGCACGTCCGCGCCCTGCCCCTGCTTGATCTCCAGGGTCGCGAAGGCGGTGACGGGATACCCGAGCGCCGCCGGGTCCACGTCGGGCCCGAACCCCCGGATCACCCCCTGTGCCTGCAAGCGGTCGAGCCTCGCTTGCACGGTACCGCGCGCGACTCCCAGGCGGCGAGAGGCTTCCAGCACCCCGATGCGCGGCTCCTCGGCGAGCAGCTCGATGAGCCTGCCGTCCAGACGATCGATCGCCATGGTCGCCTCCCTGTGGTCATCGTGTACAGAACGCCTGGCATCGGCGCGCATACGCTATGCATTCTGCCCAGTGAATACGCGAACTATTGCGCACCTTGTGGATCGGCGGGAACCTGCGGCCATGACACAGACCACGGATCACACCCTTCACACCGCTCGGCAGGCCGACCCCTTCCCGGTCAAGGGCATGGACGCGGTGGTCTTCGCCGTCGGCAACGCCAAGCAGGCCGCGCACTACTACTCCACCGCCTTCGGCATGAAGCGCGTCGCCTACTCCGGACCGGAGAACGGCAGCCGCGAGACCGCGAGTTACGTGCTGGAGTCCGGCAGCGCCCGCTTCGTCTTCACCTCCGTCATCAAGGCGGCCACCGACCACGGCCGCTTCCTCGCGGAGCACGTCGCCGAGCACGGCGACGGCGTCGTCGACCTGGCCATCGAGGTGCCCGACGCGCGCGCCGCGTACGCCTACGCCGTCGAACACGGCGCCACGGGCGTCAAGGAGCCCCACGAGCTGACGGACGAGCACGGCACGGTCGTCCTCGCCACGATCGCCACCTACGGCCAGACCGTCCACACCCTGGTCGACCGCTCCGCCTACACCGGCCCCTACCTCCCCGGTTTCGAGGCCGCCGAGCCGATCGTGGAGGCCGGCCCCCGCCGCTTCCAGGCCATCGACCACTGTGTCGGCAACGTCGAGCTCGGCAAGATGGACGAGTGGGTGGCGTTCTACAACAACGTCATGGGCTTCACCAACATGAAGGAGTTCGTGGGCGACGACATCGCCACCGAATACTCCGCCCTCATGTCGAAGGTCGTCGCGGACGGCACCCGCAAGGTGAAGTTCCCGCTCAACGAGCCGGCGATCGCCAAGAAGAAGTCGCAGATCGACGAATACCTCGAGTTCTACGGCGGCCCCGGCGTGCAGCACATCGCGCTCGCCACGAACGACATCGTCGCGACCGTACGGGCCATGCGCGCGGCCGGCGTCCAGTTCCTGGACACCCCCGACTCCTACTACGACACCCTCGGCGACTGGGCGGGCGAGACGCGCGTCCCCGTCGAGACCCTGCGCGAGCTGAAGATCCTCGTCGACCGCGACGAGGACGGCTACCTGCTCCAGATCTTCACCAAGCCGGTGCAGGACCGCCCGACGGTCTTCTTCGAAATGATCGAACGCCACGGCTCGATGGGCTTCGGCAAGGGCAACTTCAAGGCCCTGTTCGAGGCGATCGAGCGGGAGCAGGAGAAGCGGGGCAATCTCTGAGTCTTGCGTTTCGCCCTCGGACGCCGGGCGGGCTGGATATCAGCCCGTCCGGCGTTTGAGGACGCGGCCGCAGGCCGCTGGGGTCCGGGGTCTCCCCGGTTTCGGGAAGGGGCGGGACAGGGGAACAAAGCACCGCGGGCCGACGGACCCGCGGCCCCGGTTCGGGGAGGGGCGGGGCGGGGAAAGAGTGACCACATGGGCGACCTGATCGAGCTGCTGTGCGAAGAACTCCCCGCGGAAGCGGTCCTCACCGACCCCGACGTCACCGCCTCCTACGCCAACGACATGGCCAGCTTCTGCGAAGCCGGCCGACCAGCCGTCGTCGTACTCCCCCGCACCGTGGAACACGTCCAGCACATCATGCGCACCGCGACAGCGCACCGCGTCCCCGTCGTCCCGCAAGGCGCCCGCACCGGACTCTCCGGCGCGGCCAACGCCAGTGACGGCTGCATCGTGCTGTCGCTCGTGAAGATGGACCGGATCCTGGAGATCGACCCGGTCGAGCGGATCGCCGTCGTCGAACCCGGCGTCGTCAACGCCGTGCTCTCCCGCGCCGTCGCCGAGCAGGGCCTCTACTACCCGCCGGATCCCTCCAGTTGGGAACAGTGCACCATCGGCGGCAACATCGGCACCGCCTCCGGCGGCCTCTGCTGCGTCAAGTACGGGGTGACCGCCGAGTACGTCCTCGGCCTCGACGTCGTGCTCGCCGACGGGCGCCTGCTGACCACCGGCCGCCGCACGGCCAAGGGCGTCGCGGGCTACGACCTCACCCGCCTCTTCGTCGGCTCGGAGGGCAGCCTCGGCGTGGTCGTGCGGGCCGTCCTCGCGCTCAAGCCCGCGCCGCCCCGACAGCTCGTGCTCGCGGCCGAGTTCCCCTCCACCGCGGCCGCCTGCGACGCCGTACGCGAGATCATGGCCCGCGGACACGCGCCCTCCCTCCTGGAGCTGATGGACCGCACCTCGCTCCACGCCGTCAACGCGCTCGCCCACATGGGGCTGCCCGAGAGCACGGAGGCCCTGCTCCTCGCCGCCTTCGACACCCCCGACCCCGCGCCCGACCTGGCCGCCGTCGCCGAGCTGTGCACCGCCGCCGGGGCGACGGAGGTCGTGCCCGCGGACACCCCGGCGGAGTCCGAACTGCTGCTCCAGGCACGGCGGCTCACCCTGCCCGCCCTGGAGGCGCTGAAGGCCGCCACAATGATCGACGACGTGTGCGTGCCCCGCTCCCGGCTCGCCGCGATGCTCGACGGCACGGCCGCCATCGCCGAGAAGTACGGCCTCACCATCGGCGTCTGCGCCCACGCCGGTGACGGCAACACCCACCCCGTCGTCTGCTTCGACCCCGCCGACGAGGACGAGACGCGGCGCGCGCGGGAGTCCTTCGACGAGATCATGGCGCTCGGCCTCTCGCTCGGCGGCACGATCACCGGGGAGCACGGGGTGGGCGTCCTCAAGCGGGAGTGGCTGGCACGGGAGCTCGGCCCGGTGGCGATGGAGGTCCAGCGCGGCATCAAGGCGGTCCTCGACCCGCTGGGGCTGCTGAACCCGGGCAAGGTCCTCTGAGCGGGCCCGGTGAGGTCCGGTACGGTCCGGCGGCTCCTCGAAGGGGCGCGGGGCCGTGGCACTGAGCGGCTCCGCCGCGTGGGCGCGACCGGCCACGGCACACCCGCGGATGGCGTACCGGACTTCCGGCGGAGCGCTCGGCGTCCGCCCGGAGGGTGCCCGCTTCATTCCTAGGGCAGACGTCCGTTTCCAGGGGCTTCGCCCCCCGGGCCCTGCCGCCCTCACGCTCCCAGGATCTCCCGCAGCGCCTCGTCCAGGGCGACGTCCTCGGAGCCCGGGGCCACCACGCGGAGCGTCCGCTCCAGCCAGCCCGTGACCGGCCGCGCGGGCGCCTCGAGCAGCGCGTCGCCGTCCGGTGACGACAGCGCCATGCACACGACGTTCCGCCCTTCCGCCACGGTCGGCCACACCCGCACGTCCCCGTGCCCGGCCGGGCGGAAGAGGCCCTCCATCAGCAGGTCGCGCGCGAAGGTCCAGCTCACGGGGGAGGCCGAGGTGACGTGGAAGGTGATGTTGACGGCGTACGGATCAGTCGTCCGGTAGCTCAGCCGGCAGGGCACCGGAACGGTGCGGTCCGGCGACAGCACCAGGTCGATCTGCAGCTCTCGTTCCACCACGGTGTGCATGAAGTGCGCCCTCTCTGCTCTGCGTTCCCTCGGTGCGTGGCCCTTCGCGAACGGGCCCGCACCGGATAGAGCGCGTCGACCCCCACACCATTACGCGACTTCGCCTCATCGATTACCGGACTCTTCGCGTCGCGCCACCGGATCGCACGTGTGAGTGGTCCCGCCCGCGGGACGGCCGCAGAGGAGAGAGCCGTCTGGTAGACCTGTCCGGAGCGTCCCTGGTTGCCTTTTGTGCATTGAGGTCACGAGGCACCGGAGCAGCGCGCAGGACGTGACGCGCGTGCGGCGGACCGAGGGTCCGCCGGCCGCCCGCCCACGACACGACACCCGGCACGGCCGAGCGGATACGGCACATCGCACACCACGAGCGCTCCTGCCTCAGGATCCGCCGACAGCAGCCCTGTGGAAGGCTTCTGTCCGGAGGGGGAGAACTGTCAACTGGGTACATTCTGCACCTGCTTGCCGCCAAGCCGCCGAGCAGGGTCCGACGGCGGACGGCTCGGCGGTGGTGCGCATGCCGACTCCCCCGGAGGGCTCAGTTGATCGACCTCAACCAGCTCCAGGCGATGCTTGGTCTCGTGACACCTGATCTGCTCGCGTCACTGCTGGGCCTGCCGCGCTCCGTTGCGAACGGAGTCCTCTATTGCGTGAATCAAAGGCCCTCCGATCCGCTGTCGTCATTGCCATGCGTCATGGCCGTCCCAGGCTTCGATCTCGGGGCCGTCATGCAAAAGGCCGGCCCGCTCCTGTCAGCTATCAGGTGATTCCCCGGAGGGTAAGGACCGGCTCCATGGACGACACCGGCCCACCATCCGACCACCGTGCCGCCACCGCGGCCTGTTGATTTCACGCGACTTCTTGGAAATGCGCCCTATACGCGCGTCGTGGTCATCCCGGGACCATTCGATCAGCGGGTTTCGACATGCCGTCGTGCTGTTTCGACGCCGTCAGGCGGTGGGCCCCGTTGTACAGCGCCATTCCCGCATCGGGTCGTCCTCAGGCCGGTGTTCCGGCGAATGCTGAAGGATCTCCTCAACGGAAGTGATCGACGGAGTGACCTTCTACGGCTTGGACGGACTGAGCGCCGACCTCAGGTTCCTCGTACGTATCTGCGAATAGCTCCCGATCGAGTGCCTTGCGCTCGACTTCCATGTCTTCGGTCTGTCGTTCGAAGGCAGTCTTTCGGTCGGTCTCCTTCTTCCTGGCTGGCCGGTCTTCGTTAATGTCCTCCTTGGGCAGGCGGATGTACCCGCCCGGCCGCTGTGGTAAGTACGACGCGTAACCCGTGCTCAAGCCGAGAGTCGTGGTGCGCCCTTGCTTGCGCAGTTGTGCGATGAGGGGATCGTCGATGCCGGAGACGGCGGACAAGTCAAGCGTGTTGGTGGCGAGCGGAGTTGGGGACATTGGTGACCTCTCCTAACGGCCCTGGGGATGTACCCATCGAGGGGTATTACCCAGACCCGTCCATTCCTGGCTATATCCGGTACTGGAGCGGCGCCGCCTGGGTGCCCGGCACCAGCCGGCCCGCGCCCGCCGAGGGCGATCCGCTGCCGGCGCCGCCCACCGGCTTCGCCGCGCCCGCCCCCGCGCTCGCCGCGCCCGTGCCGCCCACCCCGCGGCGCGCGGACGCCCCGCCCGCGGGCGGGGCGCTGCCGGAGGAGACCGGGCCGATGTTCCTCGACGAGGAGCCCGCCCTGCGGGAGGCCCGCGCGGAAGCGGCGGATCCGCGCACCGGCGACGGCGGCCGTGGCGGCCGCGCCCCCTGGGACGCCGCCGGCGGCCCGGTGATCCCCGCCGCCCGCGACCCCCGCCTCCCCGCGAGCCAGGAGACCCGCGCGCCGGAGCCGCCGCCCGCGCGGAGCGAGGCCCCGCCCGCCGCGGGAGCGGGCGGCCGGCCCGGCGGGACGATCCAGCTGCGCCCGTCCGCGAGCCCGCAGCCCGCCTCCTCGCCCGCGCCGCGGCCCTGGCCCGGCCCGGCGGCCCAGGAGGCGCCGCCGCGCGCCCAGGAGGCCCTCAAGGACACGCGCTCCGCGCAGGAGACGCCCGTGCTGCCCGCCGTTCCCGAGCGGCACGCGCTGCCCGCCCCGGCGGCCGAGCGCCCCGCCGCCGGAGGGTGGGCGCAGCAGGTGCACCAGCTGGCACAGCAGCAGCCCGCCGCCCGCCAGACCCAGGAGCGCGCGGAGCCGCGCGGCGGCGAGGCGCCCGCGCCCTGGAAGCCGCCCAAGGACGACCCGTTCCTGCGGGCCGCGCAGGAGCGGCAGGGCAGGCCCGCCTCCCTCGGCCGCCGCCTCCTGGCACGCCTGGTCGACTCCGCCGTGCTGGGCGCCGTCGTGGGCGCCGTGGCCGTGCCGCTGTGGCAGAAGTCCGCCGACCACATCGACGCCAAGGTGCAGCAGGCCAAGCAGTCCGGCCAGACCGTGACGGTCTGGCTGCTCGACGGCACCACCGGCCCGTATCTGGGCATCGTGCTGGGCGTCCTGCTGCTGGCCGGGCTGGTCTACGAGGCGCTGCCGACCGCCAAGTGGGGCCGCACGCTGGGCAAGAAGCTGTGCGGGGTGCGCGTGCTCGGCATCGAGTCGCACGACACGCCCTCCTTCGGGCAGGCCCTGCGGCGCTGGCTGGTCTACGGCGTGCTCGGCGTCCTGGCGGTCGGCGTGCTCGATGTCCTGTGGTGCCTGTTCGACCGGCCGTGGCGGCAGTGCTGGCACGACAAGGCGGCCCGTACGTTCGTGGCGTCCAACGGCCGCTGAGCGCCCGGCGCGCCGCCGCACTCGAACGGCATACGGCCGGATGCGGCCGCCGGAAGGCTGGGTTCTACTCGGGGCATGAGCACCCCCGAAGAGCCGCCAGAGGACGACCCGTTCCTGAAGAAGCCCCAGGAGCCGCCCGCCTCGCCGCCCCCCGGCGGCCCGGGCCCCGGCCAGGGTGCCACTCCGGGCGGCGGCCCGGGAGCCGGTGCCCCCGGCGGCGGCCCGTACGGCAGCGCCTCAGGCGGAGTGCCACCCTCCGGCGGTCCCTATGGCAGTGGTCCGGGCGGAGCGCCGCCCCCCGGCGGCCCGTATCCCGGTGGCCCCTACGGCGGTGACCCGTACGGCGGCGCCGGTGCTCCCGGCGGCGGGCCCGGCAATCCGTACGGCGATCAGTACGGCGCCAGGGACCCGCTCGCGGGCATGCCGCCGCTCGCCGCCCGCTGGCGGCGGCTCGTCGCCCGGATCATCGACGGCCTGCTCGTGTCCATCCCGGTCACCGCCGTCTTCTCGGCGGCCACCTGGGGCTGGGACTGGGATCTGTCGAACAACAACGGCAAGTCCACCAGCCTCGGCATCATCATCGCCGTCGTCTATTTCGTCTACGAGGGGCTGATGCTGACCAAGCGCGGCCAGACGGTCGGCAAGATGGTCATGCAGATCCGCGTGGCGATGCTGGAGAACGGCGCGGTCCCCGAAGGCACACCGGGCTGGACGCGCGCCGCCGTCTACTCCCTGCCCGAAGTCGTGCCCTGCTGCGGCTTCGTCTTCTGGCTGGTCAATGTGCTGTGGTGCACGTGGGATATGCCGTATCACCAATGCATTCACGACAAAGCGGCCAAGACCGTGGTGGTCTCAACCACGCATTGAGGTCTCCGTCATCCGGGTCTCGGCCGGCAGCGGCGCGCGCTGTCCGGGCAGCCGTCCCGCCCCGGCCGCGCGGGCCCGGCGGACCCTGGCGCGCAGCGCCGCCCGGGGCATCGGCACGGTCACGGCGACCAGCAGTCCGAGGGTGAGGGCGACAAGGGCAATGACCGCTATCCCGGGCCCTGTTCGCGTCTGCGACAGCAGCAGCATGGCGAGGGTCGAGATGACGACGGTGGCCGAACCATAGGCTATCTGTGCGGGGGTCGGACGCGGCATGGCGGGATCCGTCCTCGGGGCAACGTGTGGGGTGCGGAGCCGACTGGTGCGTACACCAAAACGACTCTATGGACCTGTCTGCCCGAGCGGAACTGCTGGTAAGCGTGACCTAATCCACGCTCTTGGAGCACGGGGGGCGCACGCGGGCATGCACCTGTCCAACAGGTGAGACAAGCACGCCCGTTGATGTCCGAAATTCGCAAGTTAAAGATCCCATAACGTACTTGGCTCACCAAGGGTCAGTCAAGATCTGTCTTTTCTTGTCTCGCTCCGGTCAAATACCTCCACGGTTGTTACTGGGGAGGACAGACACAAGTGAAGATCAGCCAACGGAGGGTCGTCAGATCCGCCGCCGTGGCCACGGTCGTCGCGCTGGGCGCGGCGACCCTTTCGGCACAGGTGGCGAACGCGGCCGGAGCGGCGGGGTCCGACCAGCCCGCCGCCGTCGAGCGCCATGACCCGGCGCAGGCCAAGCAGGGCGTCGAGCACGACCTCAAGGGTCCTTTCAGCAAGAAGAACGAAGCGCAGCGCAAGGCCGCCCTCGACAAGGTGCTGGCCGGGGACGCGAAGACCGAGCAGCGGGGCGGCTCGCAGGTCGTCCAGCTGGGCAAGGGCAAGTACGTGGAGCTGGCCCGGCAGAAGACCGACAAGATCTTCACGATCCTGGTGGACTTCGGCGACAAGGTCGACGACACCACGATGTACGACCCGGACGGGCCGGACGGCCCCAAGCCGCCCGTGAAGAAGTACGGCGGCACACCGGGCCCGGCGCACAACCGGATAGCCCAGCCGGACCGTGCGAAGGACAACAGCACGGCCTGGCAGAAGGACTACAACCGCGAGCACTACCAGGACCTCTACTTCTCGCACGACAAGAAGAAGGAGTCCCTCGCCAAGTACTACGAGAAGCAGTCCTCGGGCCGCTACTCGGTCGACGGCCAGGTGACGGACTGGGTGCGGGTGCCCTGGAACGAGGCCCGTTACGGCTCCAACTACTGCGGCTCCACCAACTGCCCCAGCGCCTGGGACCTGGTGCGCGACGCCGTCAACAAGTGGGTCGAGGACCAGAAGGCCGCCGGCCGCAGCGACGCCGACATCAAGGCGACGCTCGCGCAGTACGACCAGTGGGACCGCAACGACTACAACCACAACGGCAACTTCAACGAGCCCGACGGCTACATCGACCACTTCCAGATCGTGCACGCCGGCGAGGACGAGTCCGCCGGCGGCGGCGCGCAGAAGACCGACGCCATCTGGGCCCACCGCTGGTACGCCTACGGCTCGGACGCGGGCAAGACCGGCCCGGCGGACAACAAGGCCGGTGGCACCCAGATCGGTGACACCGGCATCTGGGTCGGCGACTACACCATGCAGCCGGAGAACGGCGGCCTCGGCGTCTTCGCCCACGAGTACGGCCACGACCTGGGCCTCCCCGACGAGTACGACACCACAGGCAAGGGCGAATCGTCCGTCGACTACTGGTCGTTGATGTCGGCGGGCTCCTGGCTCGGCACCGGCAAGGAGTCCATCGGTGACCTGCCCGGCGACATGAGCGCCTGGGACAAGCTCCAGCTGGGCTGGCTCAACTACGACAAGGCGAAGGCGGCGACGAAGTCGACGCACAAGCTCGGCGTGGCGGAGTACAACACCAAGGACAAGCAGGCGCTCGTCGTCGACCTGCCCGACAAGGCGGTCAGGACCGACGTGGTCAAGCCCGCCGAGGGCGCCAAGCAGTGGTGGGGCGGTCAGGGCGACGACCTGAAGAACACCCTGACCCGGCCCGTCGACCTCACCGGCAAGTCGAAGGCCCGGCTGGACCTTTCGGGCTGGTGGGACATCGAGGCCAACTACGACTACCTCTACGCCGAGGTCTCCACCGACGGCGGCGCCAACTGGACCCCGCTCGACGGCACCGCCGACGGCAAGGCCATCACCCGGGACGGCGGCGACCGGCCCGCGCTGACCGGCACCTCCGGCGCGTACAGGAAGCTGGCGTACCCGCTGGACGCCTACGCGGGCAAGAAGATCGACCTGCGCTTCCGCTACCAGACCGACGGCGGCACCTCCGGCAAGGGCTTCACCGCCGACGCCATCAGCGTCACCGCCGACGGCACCGCCCTCTTCACGGACGGCGCCGAGGGCGACGACAACGGCTGGACCTCCCACGGCTTCTCGCGCATCGGCGAGTCCTTCACCAAGGACTACCCGCAGTACTACATCGCCGAGAACCGCCAGTACGTCTCCTACGACCAGACCCTCAAGGCCGGCCCGTACAACTTCGGCTGGAAGAGCACCCGGCCGGGCTGGGTCGAGCACTTCCCCTACCAGAAGGGCCTGTTGATCTGGAAGTGGGACACCTCGCAGCCCGACAACAACGTCGGCCTGCACCCGGGCACCGGCCGCATCCTGCCGGTCGACGCCCACGCCAAGGCGGAGAAGTGGGCGGACGGCTCGCTGATGCGCAACCGCTTCCAGGCGTACGACTCGACGTTCAGCTGGTTCCCGACGCAGGGCTACACCGTGCACAACGACGGCGTCGCCACCCGCGTCAAGGGCAAGCTCGGCACGCCGGTCTTCGACGACCGCAAGGGCTCGTACTACGACGAGAGCAACCCGACGGGCGGCGTGCGCGTTACTGACACCAACACCAGGATCCGCATCCTCACCGAGGCGCTGAACGGCTCCACGATGACGATCCAGGTGGGCCCGTCCACCCGGTAAACCGCCAGTAATCGGCGTTTTCGCAGGTCAAAGACGTATCGGCCGTCGCCCTCTAGCGGGCGGCGGCCGATCGCGTTTAGATGACTGTCGTGACGCTCTTATTGACACAGGTGGGGGAGAGGTGGCGCGGATGGCAGGTGGCGGGTTCATGAAGCTGCCGGGCGGCAGCGTGGTCGTCGCCCTGTCGCTGCCGACGCCTCCGGGCGGCGGCGCACCGCCCGGAGGGCGTGTCCGGGTCCTGGTCCACGCGGCGAACCGCGCGCGGGCGCTGACCCGCCTGCGCAACCTCGGCCTGCGGGCCGTCTACCTCAGGGGAAACAGCGAGCCCCCCACGCCGGACGAGATAACCGCGGTCCTGCACCACCCGGACGGCCTGGTCTGGCGGGCGGACCCGGGCGACGACACGGAGTCCTGGCACCCGATAGCGACCCTCTTCCCCCGCCGCTCGGTGGCGTAGCCGCAGCCGGCCGACGGCCCGCGGCGGGGCCCTCACCCCCCGGAGAGCACCGGCTTGCCGCTCAGCTCCACGCCCGCCGCGCGGAGCTCGTCCAGGGCCTTCTCCGTCGTGTGGGGGGAGACGCCCGCAGTCAGGTCCAGGAGGACATGCGTCGCGAAGCCCTCCGCGCGGGCGTCCAGGGCGGTGGCGCGGACGCAGTGGTCCGTGGCGAGGCCGACGATGTCGACCTCCGTCACGCCCCGCTCGCGCAGCCAGTCGCCGAGCGCCGTGCCGTTCTCGTCGGTGCCCTCGAAGCCGCTGTACGCCGCCGCGTGGGCACCCTTGTCGAAGACGGCCTCTATGGCGCCGGAGGCGATGACGGGCGCGACGTTCGGGTGGAAGCCGCTGCCCTCCGTGCCGGCCACGCAGTGCACGGGCCAGGAGTGCTCGAAATCGGGGTGCTCGGAGAAGTGATCGCCGGGATCTATGTGGTGGTCGCGCGTCGCGACGATGTGCCGATAGCCGGGGGCGGCCTCACCGACGAGATCGGTGATGGCGGCGGCCACGTCGGCCCCGCCGGCCACCGCGAGGCTGCCGCCCTCGCAGAAGTCGTTCTGCACGTCGACGATGATCAGTGCACGCTGCATAGTGCGGATCCTTTGTGAAGGGCCCTCGGCCGACAGTGCGGATCAAGTCGCTGTGACCGAGGGTAGTGACTCCCGTGGCGTATTGGGAGGGGGTCTCGGCGCGCCCGGACCGCGCACCGGTGGCGGTGCGCCCAGGTCAGCATGCGGACCCCGCCCGTCAGGCGTACTCCGTCGGCAGCACCGGCTCGCCGCGGGAGAGCTGTGTGGCCGACATCGGCAGTCCCGCCCGGGCCGCCTTGTGCCGGTCGCGGACGGCGTCCAGGGGCTCCCGGGCGACGGTCTCGCCGCCGCGTACGAGCTCCACGAGCAGCTGCCGGTCCGCGAGCTCCGGCGGCACCTCGCCGGTGCCCACGACCTCGGCCTCGGCCACGCCGTTCGCGTCGAGGCGGCGGGCGGCCCACTTGCGGCCGCCGACGGAGCTCTTGCCGCCCATGGACTTCTTCGCCACCGGCCGCAGCCCGGCGTCCGGGTCGGCGGAGTCCGCGCGGGCCACCAGCTTGTAGACCATCGAGCAGGTGGGGTGCCCGCTGCCGGTCACCAGCTGGGTGCCCACGCCGTAGGCGTCCACCGGCGCGGCGGCCAGCGAGGCGATGGCGTACTCGTCGAGGTCGCTGGTGACGACGATCTTCGTCCGGGTGGCCCCGAGCTCGTCCAGCTGCCGGCGCACCCGGTGGGCGAGGAGCAGCAGGTCGCCGGAGTCGATCCGCACGGCGCCCAGCTCGGGGCCCGCGATCTCCACGGCCATCCGGACGGCCTCGGTGACGTCGAAGGTGTCCACCAGGAGGGTGGTGCCCCCGCCGAGCGAGTCGACCTGGGCGGTGAAGGCGTCCCGCTCGCTGTCGTGCAGCAGCGTGAAGGCGTGCGCACTGGTGCCGACCGTCGGAATGTTGTATCGGAAGCCCGCCGCCAGGTCGGAGGTGCTGGCGAAGCCGCCGACGTAGGCGGCGCGGGCGGCGGCGACGGCCGCGAGCTCGTGGGTGCGCCGGGCGCCCATCTCGATCAGCGGCCGTCCGCCCGCGGCGGCCGACATCCGGGAGGCCGCGGCGGCGACCGCGGAGTCGTGGTTGAGGATCGAGAGGATCACCGTCTCCAGCAGCACCGCCTCGGCGAAGCTGCCCTCGACCCGCATGATCGGCGAGCCGGGGAAATAGACCTCGCCCTCGGGGTAGCCCCAGATGTCCCCGCGGAAGCGGAAGTCGGCCAGCCACGCGAGCGTCGGCTCGTCGACGATGTGCTGGTCGGCCAGGAACTTCAGGACGTCGGGGTCGAAGCGGAAGTTCTCCACCGCGTCCAGGACCCGGCCGGTGCCCGCCACGACGCCGTAGCGGCGGCCTTCGGGGAGCCTGCGGGTGAAGACCTCGAACACCGAGCGCCGGTCCGCGGTGCCGGACCGCAGGGCGGCCTGGAGCATCGTGAGCTCGTAACGGTCGGTGAAGAGGGACGTCGACGGCACAGCCACCGGCAGTCCCAGGTCCGCAGCGTTCACTTCGCCCTACCTCGCATTTCCGTCCTGTCCTTCGCGACGATGCTACCGCGAATACTCGTCAGAGTGACGATTTCTTGGGGGGCTGTTTGCCGGGACCCGTTTGTGCGCCGGCCGGGCCTGAGTGGCAGCATGGGAGGCGTGAGCGTTGCCCCTGTTGAGATCGAACGTCCCGAGTCGAGCGAGGCGCCCTACGCGGTGGCGGAGCCCGATGTTCCCTGGGTCACGTTGGTTCACAACGACCCTGTCAACCTTATGAGTTATGTGACGTATGTCTTCCAGGCTTACTTCGGATATCCCAAGGACAAGGCCCATAAGCTGATGCTCGACGTCCACCAGAAGGGCCGCGCGACCGTTTCCAGCGGCAGCCGCGAGGAGATGGAGCGTGACGTGCAGGCGATGCACGGATACGGCCTGTGGGCGACCCTTTCGCAGGACCGCTGATGGCCGGGCACTTCGAGCCGCTCGCCGGCGGCGGGGCCGCCGTCGCGCTCGACGAGGTCGAGATCTCCATCCTGCGCAGCCTCGCCGTGCAGCTGCTGGAGCTGATCGGCCCGGGGGACGGGCACGGCCCGGACGACGCGGACCCGCTCGCCCGCCTCTTCGCGGAGGGCCCCAGCGAGCCGCCCGCCGACCCCGCCCTCGCCCGGCTCTTCCCCGACGCGTACGGTGAGCCCGGGTCCGCGCAGGATCCGCAGGAGCGCGCGCACGCGGCCGAGTTCCGCCGCTACACGGAGAACGACCTGCGGGCCCGCAAGCGCGAGGACGCCCTCGGCGTCGTCCGCTCGCTGGACTCGCTGACGGCCGGCGGTGACCGCGGCGCGGTGCTGCGGCTGGCGCCGGAGGACTGCCGCCGGTGGCTCGGCGCGCTCAACGACCTCCGGCTCGCCATCGGCACCCGGCTGGAGGTCAGCGACGAGGACGACAGCGACGAGCTCTTCCGGCTGCCGGACGAGGATCCGCGCAAGCCGATGGTGATGGCGTACCTCTGGCTGGGGGGCCTCCAGGAGACCCTCGTCGAGGCGCTGATGCCCTGATCCGGGGACCGTACGGACCCCTCGATTCCGTCCGGAATGCGAACACCCTTCACCGGGTGTTCGCTCAGCGGACGCTCAATTCCGGATAACGATCGCGTTACCGTGCAGGCCGCCAATGAGCGGCCTTTTTGCATTTGTCCTACTTTAAAAGTGGCCCAGGCCACACGCGGGTAGACGATCTCATTGCGCCACGTGATAAATCTTCACGACCTGCCTCCGTGACGCCACCCATGTCGCGGCGGGAGCGCTTCGCCGGCCGACCGTCGGCACGCAGGACTCCATCCGGGGGGATCTGGACCCGGTCCGAATTTGTCGGACCGGTATGGAGAAAGGCGCACCACCATGACCTCTGAGCAGGTCGCGGACCGCTCCGCCAACGCGGAGGCCGCACGGCAGGACGGAAGCGGACAGGACGCTTCCGAGGGTTACCAGCGGGGGCTGGGCAACCGGCAGATTCAGATGATCGCCATCGGCGGTGCCATCGGCACCGGCCTCTTCCTCGGCGCGGGCACGGCCATCCACCGGGCCGGACCCAGCCTGATCCTGGCCTACGCGATAGCCGGCCTCGTCATCTTCTTCATCATGCGCGCGCTCGGCGAGCTGCTCATGTACCGCCCGGTCTCGGGCTCCTTCTCCGACTACGCACGCGAATTCCTCGGCCCCTTCTGGGGCTATGTGACCGGCTGGACGTACTGGCTCTTCTGGGTCGTCACCGGCATCACCGAGGTCACCGCCGCGGCCACCTATGTGAACTTCTGGTCCAAGGGCAGCATCCCGCAGTGGGCCTCGGCACTCGGTTTCACGGTCGTCCTCTACTTCGCCAACCTGATCTCCGTGAAGCTCTTCGGCGAGCTGGAGTTCTGGTTCTCCATGGTCAAGGTCACCGCCATCATCGGCATGATCCTGATCGGCATCGGCGTGATCACCCTCGGCTTCTCCGACGCCGGTGACACCGCCACCTTCAGCAACCTCTGGTCGCACCACGGCTTCTTCCCCAACGGCATCAAGAGCACCCTGATGACGTTGCAGATCGTGATGTTCGCCTTCCTCGCCGTCGAGCTCGTCGGCGTCACCGCGGGCGAGGCGAAGGACCCCAGGAAGACCCTCCCCAAGGCGATCAACACCGTTCCGTGGCGGATCGCGGTCTTCTACATCGGCGCCCTCGTCATCATCCTGGCCGTCGTGCCGTGGACCGAGTTCATGCCCGGCGTCAGCCCCTTTGTGGCCGCCTTCGAGAAGATCGGCCTCCCCGCGGGCGCCGGCATCGTCAACTTCGTCGTCCTCACCGCGGCCCTCTCCTCCTGCAACTCCGGGATGTACTCCACCGGCCGCATGCTGCGCGACCTCGCGCTCAACGGCCAGGGCCCGAAGTTCTTCGCCCAGCTGACGAAGAAGGGCCTGCCGCTGCGCGGCACGACCGCCTCCGCCGCCCTGATGCTGGTCGGCGTCTGGATCAACTACCAGTGGCCGGGCCAGGCGTTCACCTACGTCGTCTCCTTCGCCACCATCTCCGGCATGTGGGCCTGGATCATGATCCTCGTGGCCCAGCTCCGCTACCGCTGGATGGCGAACAAGGGCCTCCTCCCGCAGTCCGCGTTCAAGGCCCCCGGCGCCCCCTGGACCAGCGCCTTCGCGCTCGCCTTCATCTTCATGGTGATCGTGCTGATGGGCATCGACAAGGACTCCCGGGTCTCGCTCTACTGCGCCCCCGTCTGGGCCGCGCTCATGGTCGTCTCCTACTACGCGCTCAAGCGCCGCAACCCGCAGGCGTTCACCCGCAAGTCCCCCGAGCACTACGCGCAACTGGCGGCAGCCACCCGCGCGGAGCCGTAACCCTGACGCCGCGCGGCGGTGGGTTGTCGAGCTTGCTCGAACTCCCTCGGCTGCCTCCCCGGACTCCGTCCGGGGAGGCAGCCCCAGAAGTGCCACCAACGGGCTTGATCCGGCCGACGCGTCGGCCGGATCAAGCCCGTCCGGCGTTTTGGGGAAACACCGCGCGAAGGGGGAGCGGGAGACACGGCCCGCGGAAGAAGAGATGGTCGAGGAATCCAAAGGTT
>NZ_JBVHLW010000033.1:0-46085 GCF_055558795.1 Streptomyces sp. NPDC025618
ACGGACGCTTCCTTTGTACTCACCCTCTCGGGCTTTCCTCCGGGCGCTTCCCTTCGGTATTTCGTGTTTCCAACCTTACCAGATCCGTTTTCCGTGCCCCCCGCTTCCAGAAGAAGCAGTCGGTTCGGAATTCATTTCCGGCCCCCTGTTGGAGCGGGGTTTCTCGCGCCTTCCGGCGTGTCCACCACTTTAGCGGCTTTCCCGTGCGGCTCCTAATCGAGCCGATCGAGTCATATTTCGGCACAGCGAAATAAGACCCCGATCCGGGGTGGTCCTCGTCAGTAGTGGTTGTGCCGCCGACCGGTCCGCGCACAAGGCGCCGTCCGTCTCAAGCGGCTCGGGCTACGTTAGGTCTTCCGCGGCCCGGAGTCAAGCACCGTTCCTACGCGTCCCTCTTGCCCCGGTGGCGCGGCACATGTGCGCGGTAGGGACTGACCGTCGGGTCGCCGTCCGCCCAGAAGCGCCACGGGTGGGTCGCGCCCTCGCCGCCCACTCCCGTCCGGGGGCCGCTGCGCAGCCGGCCGGGGTGGATCGGGTGGCCCGTGAGGAGGGACAGCGGTGCGTCGGGGCCCGCGCAGAGATCGGCGCCGTTGAGGCTGCGGTCGACGTCGAGCGCCGTGGCCAGGCGTGCCGGGCCCTGGGCGAGTTCGCGGTCCTTCCGTGCCTTCGGGCGTCGCTCGCGGGCGAGCTCCGCGCCCTTGAGTACCTCGCCGGCCCGCAGCAGGACTCCGCTCGCCGTGCCTTCCGGGCCGCAGACGAGGTTCAGGCTGAACCACATGCCGTAGATGAAGTAGACGTACGCATGACCCGGGGGTCCGAACATCGCGGCGTTCCGCTCGGTACGGCCGCGGTAGGCGTGCGAGCCGGGGTCCGCCTGGCCCGCGTATGCCTCGACCTCCGTGATGCGGAGCTCGATCGATCCGGCCGGGCTGGTCCGTACGAGGGTGCGGCCGAGCAGGTCGGGGGCGACCTCCAGCACGGGACGGTCGAAGAAGTGCCGGGCGATTGGCATACGGTCAGGCGCGGCGATCATGCTGATCGAGCGTACTGGAAGGGCCCGTGAGACGGGCGGGCTCGGGGAGGAAGAAGAGGGGCATGGGGTTCAAGAAGCTGCTGGCGAGTCTGGGGGCCGGGGGTGCTTCGGTCGAGACGGTGCTGTTCGAGGAGAACGTCCTCCCCGGCGGGGTCGTCCAGGGCGAGGTGCGGATCGAGGGCGGTTCGGTCGCGCAGCGGATCCAGGGGCTGTCCGTGGGGCTCCAGGCCCGGGTGGAGGTCGAGGGCGGCGAGGAGGAGTACAAGAAGGACGTCGAATTCACCCGTGTGCAGCTGGGTGGCGCCTTCGAGGTGCAGGCCGGTGCGGTGCACGTGGTGCCGTTCGGGCTGGAGGTGCCTTGGGAGACGCCGGTGACGACCTTCCTGGGGCGGCACCTGACCGGCATGCGGGTCGGTGTCACCACTCATCTGGCGATCGCCCGGGCCGTGGACTCCAGCGACCTGGATCCGGTGCACGTGCATCCGCTCCCCGCTCAGCAGGCGATCCTCGACGCGTTCGGCCGGCTGGGCTTCGCGTTCAAGAGCGCGGATCTGGAGCAGGGCCATATCTCCGGGACGCGGCAGCGGCTGCCCTTCTATCAGGAGATCGAGTTCCGGGTGCCGTCGCAGTACCGCGGCCTGGAGGAGGTCGAGCTGTCGTTCGTCGCGGACGACCGCGAGATGGATGTGGTGCTGGAGATGGACAAGAAGTCCGGGCTCTTCAGCGAGGGCAGTGACACATACCGCTCGTTCACCGTCGACCTGTCGTCGTACGGACAGACGGACTGGGCCGCCTACCTCCACCAGTGGCTCGCGGAGGTCGGCGGCGGGCGCAACTGGTTCTGACCGGGGCCGTCGCCCGCGCCGTACGGGCCGGAAGGAGACCGGTCCGTACGGCGGGTGCGAGGTCAGCCGAGCAGGACCGCGAGAGGTGACTCGCCGTCGGCCCAGTAGTCGACGGCGTCGCCGAGGACCGCCTCCGCCGTGCGGGCGTCCTCGGGGGCCGCCTCGCGGAAGGCGTCCCAGCCCTCCGCGAGGAGGAGGTAGCCGCGGGCCTTGCTCTCGTCGCGCCACCAGGAGAGGTCGGTGAGGCAGTCGGCGAGGGCGTCCCAGTTGTGGCCGAACCACTGGGGGAAGTCGAGGGCGGTCGCGCAGCGGTCGAGGAAACCGGCCTTGCCCGTCACTCCCCCCAGCGGCACGGTGGCCGTCCGCCAGTCGGCCTCGGCGGCGAGCGAGATGACGCGGGATGCGGTCTCGGTGGGCGGCAGCCGGTAGAGCCCCGGCGGGACGGTGCCGATGAAGAGGCCGGTGAGGCCGGGTGCGGGCAGTGGGCCGGTCATGGTTTTACCACCGCTTCGAAGGTCTCGTAGTGGTCGCCGGTGTAGAAGCGCTCGGCGTGGTTCCCGGTGATGATGCGGCGCGCGCCGCGGGTGCGGGAGCCGGGGGTGGGGACGGTGTACTCGTGGTAGTAACCGCGGGCCTGCTTCGGCAGCCGGTTCTCGTAGTTGCCGAAGACGGTGCCGTCCTTGTCGTACGGGAAGGGGCCGCCCTTGTCGATGAGTTCGAGGGTCTTGCGGGCCTCGGGGGGCAGCCGGTCCGGGGTGATCGTCCGCATGCCCTTCGCCCAGGCGGGGGCCCCGGCGGAGCCCGGGGTGTCGCGCGCCGGGCTCGCGGTCGAGGTCGTCTTCCCGCTCTTGTGGCCGCCGGACGAGCAGGCGGGCAGCAGGAGCAGGGGCAGGGCGGCGAGGAGGGCGGTCAGCGCGCGCAGGGCGCGCCCGGCCGGTCGTCGGCGGGAGAGAAGAAGCTGTCGGAGCACACTCCGTATGGTCGCAGCCCGCGCGGGCGGTGCCTGGTTAGGCTGGCGGTTTCATCGTCCGCGCGCAGAAGGAGGCACCGAAGTGCCCGAGCAGAAGCGACCGCCGCTCCCCCATGAATTCCACCCGCCGGTGGCCTCGTTCACGGTGGTGAGCGATGATCTGACGCCCGGTGGGACGCTGGGCGACGCCCAGGTCTTCTCCGGGGGCAATCTCTCGCCGCAGTTGCGCTGGGAGGGGTTCCCGGAGGGCACGAAGAGCTTCGCCGTGACGTGCTTCGACCCGGACGCGCCGACCGGCAGCGGCTTCTGGCACTGGGTGCTGTTCGACCTTCCGGTGTCGGTGACGGAACTGCCGGCCGGGGCGGGCAGCGGTGAGCTGAAGGGGCTGCCCGAGGGCGCCGTCCACGCGCGCAACGACTACGGCACGCGGGACTTCGGCGGTGCCGCCCCGCCGCCCGGCGACGGCCCGCACCGCTACGTGTTCACGGTCTACGCGGTGGACAAGGAGAAGCTGGGCCCGGACGCCGACGCGTCGCCCGCGGTCGTGGGCTTCAACCTGCGCTTCCACACCCTGGGCCGGGCGCAGTTGATCGGTGAGTACGAGGCGCCGGCCGCCGGCTGAGGCCCGTACCGGCGGGGCCGACCGGAAAATCCGTTGCGCCCCGCCGCCCCGGATCGCACAGTGGTGCGTGGCTGACGGCTCCGCATGGCCGTCGGACAGTGGACACCGCAGTGGCGGGGGCGGCGGGGCGCGCGTGCGCCGGCCGCCTGCCGGAGGCCGGCATCGCGCCGGGCGGCCGCGTCCGCTGTCGTACGCTCCGGGCCCTGTGACACACGGGGGAAGGGTCCGGAGCGTCCCCCCCCCGTTTTCCTTGTTCTTCAACTCCCTTTCATCGCACCGAAATTACGTTGTCTGCCGATCTGTCCAGGGGCACAGTTGAGCCATCTTTGCCGCTGGGGCGGGGACGGGCCGGGAGGTGTGCGATGCGGGAGACGTTGGTGCTCAATGCGAGTTTCGAGCCGTTGGCGACGGTGTCGCTGCGGCGTGCGGTGGTGCTCGTGCTCCAGGGCAAGGCCGTGGTCGAGCAGGCGCGGCCGGGACGGCGGGTCCGGGCGTCGGCGGTCGAGGTTCCGGTGCCTCAGGTGATCAGGCTCCGCCGGTACGTACGGGTGCCGTTCCGAAGACGGGCTCCGTGGTCGCGGCGCGGGGTGCTGGTGCGGGACGGGCACCGGTGCGCGTACTGCGGCCGGCGGGCGACGACGGTGGACCACGTGGTGCCGCGCTCGCGCGGGGGCGAGGACAGCTGGCTGAACACGGTCGCGGCGTGCGCGGAGGACAACCACCGCAAGGCGGACCGTACGCCGGAGCAGGCGGGGATGCGGTTGCTGGCCGCGCCGTTCGAGCCGACCCCGGCGGACGCGCTCGTGCTCGCGCTGGGCGCGCGGGAGGGGTTGCCGGAGTGGCTGGCGGGCCGGGTGGCGGTGTCCGTCTGAGCGGTGAGGGGCCGGGGGGACTGTCCCCCCGGCCCCTCACCGTTTTCGTCAGTGCTTCAGCAGCATCTGCGCGATGGCCACGACGCCGACCACGACGATGACGCCGCGCAGCGCGGTGGGCGGCAGACGGCGCCCGATCCTGGCGCCCAGCTGGCCGCCGAGGGTGGAGCCGGCGGCGATGAGGAGCACGGCGGTCCAGTCGAAGTCGGCGACGAAGAGGAAGAAGAGCGCGGCGACGCCGTTGACGACGACGGCGAGGACATTCTTGAGGGCGTTGACGCGCTGGAGGTCGTCGCGGAGCAGCAGGCCCATCAGGGAGAGGTAGAGGACGCCCTGGGCCGCGCCGAAGTAACCGCCGTAGGCGCTGGCCAGCAGGAGGCCGAGGAGGAGGGCGACGCCGCCGTCGGTGGGGGCGTCGGCGGTGCCGTTGCGTTCGCGGCGGCGGGCGAGTGCCCGGGCGAGCCGGGGCTGGAGGACGACGAGGAGCAGTGCGAGGCCGATGAGGGCGGGCACGATCGTGTCGAAGGCCCTGGAGGGGAGCGCGAGCAGCAGGATCGCTCCGGCGAGGCCGCCGATCAGGGCGGTGAGACCGAAGCGGAGGACGCGGCGGCGCTGGCCGCGCAGTTCGCGGCGGTAGCCGATGGCGCCGCTGACGTTGCCGCTGACGAGGCCGAGGGTGTTGGAGACGTTCGCGGTGATCGGGGGGAGGCCGACGGCGAGGAGCACCGGGAAGGTGAAGAGGGTGCCGGAGCCGACGATGGTGTTGATGGTGCCCGCGCCGATGCCTGCGGCGAAGATCGCGAGTGCTTCCCAGATGGACAAGGCCATCTCCTTCATGGTCAGTGTGTCGCCTCCCCGCCCTGAGGGGGTCGAGGGGCCTTACTGATCATGCAGGAAGGGTCCGGCGTCCGTCGAGGGTCGCTGACCTGGCGCGGAGCCGGGCGTCAGTCGATGGGCGGCTGCTCCCGGCGGGGGGTCTCCTTGGTGACCTTCGGGCTCTGGCCGCCGCCGGAGCGCGACGGGCCCATGGGGCCGAAGTTCCCGACGGCGCCGCTCAGGCCCTTGAGCGCGTCGCCGATCTCGCTGGGCACGATCCAGAGCTTGTTGGCGTCACCTTCGGCGATCTTCGGCAGCATCTGGAGGTACTGGTAGGAGAGCAGCTTCTCGTCGGGGTCGCCGGCGTGGATGGACTCGAAGACCGTGCGGATCGCCTGGGCCTCGCCCTCGGCGCGCAGGGCGGCGGCCTTGGCCTCACCCTCGGCGCGCAGGATCGCGGACTGCTTCTCACCCTCGGCGGTCAGGATCTGGGACTGCCGGATGCCCTCGGCGGTGAGGATCGCGGCGCGCTTGTCACGGTCGGCGCGCATCTGCTTCTCCATCGAGTCCTGGATGGAGGTGGGCGGCTCGATCGCCTTGAGCTCGACGCGGTTGACGCGGATGCCCCACTTGCCGGTGGCCTCGTCGAGCACGCCGCGCAGAGCCGCGTTGATCTCCTCACGGGAGGTCAGGGTCCGCTCCAGGTCCATGCCACCGATGATGTTGCGCAGGGTGGTGACGGTGAGCTGCTCGATGGCCTGGATGAAGCTGGAGACCTCGTACGTCGCGGCGCGCGCGTCGGTCACCTGGTAGTAGATGACGGTGTCGATGTTGACGACGAGGTTGTCCTGGGTGATCACCGGCTGCGGCGGGAACGGCACGACCTGCTCGCGGAGGTCGATGCGGTTGCGGATGGAGTCGATGAAGGGGACGACGATGTTCAGACCGGCGTTGAGGGTCCGGGTGTAGCGGCCGAAGCGCTCGACGATGGCGGCGCTGGCCTGTGGGATCACCTGGACCGTCTTCATGAGGGCGATGAAGACGAGCACCACCAAGATGATCAGGACGATGATGATCGGTTCCATCGTGGCTCCCCGTGCCTGTCGGTGTTGATCTCTCCGGTGAAGTCTTTCAGAACGCGGCGTCGCCGTGCAGGTAATGAGGGCATATCAAGCCGTGCGCGGGTCGTTTCCGGGTGTGCCCCGCCGTGGCGCGGGGGCGGTCGGCGGCGGTCACAGCACGAGGGCCGTCGCGCCGTCGATCTCGACGACGTCCACCTGCTGGCCCGCCTCGTAGCTGCGCTCGGCGTCGTAGGAGCGCGCGGACCAGATCTCGCCGGCGAGCTTGATGCGGCCGCCGTTGCCGTCGACCCGCTCCAGGACGATCGCCTGGCGGCCCTTCAGGGCGTCGACGCCGGTCTCCAGGGCGGGGCGCTGGGAGCGGTGGCGGTTGGCGATCGGGCGGACGACGGCGATGAGGGCGACCGAGACGACGGCGAAGACGACGAACTGGCTGACGGCACCGCCCCCGAGCCGGTCGGTGACGGCGGCGGCCACGGCTCCGACGGCGAGCATGCCGAACTCGGGCATCGCGGTGACGACGAGCGGAATGCCCAGTCCGACGGCGGCGACCAGCCACCACACCCATGTGTCCACGTGTTCATGGTAGGCGTGGCGGCGGCCGCCGGACAGTGCGCGGGGACGGGCGCGCGGTGGGACGAGGGGTCAGGAGAGGGGCAGGCCCTGGGCCGTCCAGCGCTGTCCCTGACGCTCGACGACCAGGGGGAGGCCGAAGCAGTGGGAGAGATTGCGGGAGGTGAGCTCGAGCTCGACGGGGCCGGCGGCGAGCACCTTGCCCTGACGGATCATCAGGACGTGGGTGAAGCCCGGCGGGATCTCCTCGACGTGGTGGGTGACCATGAGCATCGAGGGGGCGAGGGGGTCGCGGGCGAGGCGGCCGAGGCGGCGCACGAGGTCCTCGCGGCCGCCGAGGTCGAGGCCGGCGGCGGGCTCGTCGAGGAGCAGCAGCTCGGGGTCGGTCATCATCGCGCGGGCGATGAGGGTGCGCTTGCGCTCGCCCTCGGAGAGGGTGCCGAACTTCCGGTCCAGATACTCCGTCATGCCGAGGACGTCGAGGAAGGCGCGGGCGCGCTGCTCGTCGACCTCCTCGTAGTCCTCCTGCCAGGTGGCCGTCATGCCGTAGGCGGCGGTGAGGACCGTCTGCAGGACGGTCTGGCTGCGCGGCAGCTTGTCGGCGAGGGCGATGCCGGCCACGCCGATGCGGGGGCGGAGCTCGAAGACGTCGACCGCGCCGAGCTTCTCCCCCAGGACCTTGACGGTGCCCGTGGTGGGGAAGAGATAGCTGGAGGCGACATTGAGGAGGGTGGTCTTGCCGGCGCCGTTGGGGCCGAGGATGACCCAGCGCTCCCCTTCCTTGACCGACCAGGAGACCTGGTCCACCAGAGCCCGGCCCTCGCGGACCACGGATACGTCCACCAGTTCCAGCACTTCGCTCATGAGCGCGTTGTCTCCCATTGCAGTGTCGTCGTCGCTTGCGCCTGTAAGGCCAAGCCCCCAGGGACAGCCCCCAGGGAAGAACTTACGCCACCCGTTGTCGGTGCCGGTCCTTAGGCTGGGGCCATGCTCGACGAACACCGTTCAGGACGGCTCACTGCGTGGGGAAATGCCCTCATTGCCGGATTCACCTCTCCCGATGACGCCGCGCACCGGATCACGGGTGACGACGCCGTGCACCGCGTCACCGGTCTGCCCGGGGAGTCCGGGCCGGTCGGCCTGACGCTGGCTCTCGGCCGGCTCCGCGCGCTCGGGGCGACGGGGCTGCGCCTCGCACTGCCGGTGCCCGGCCATCCGCTGGGCCTCAGCGGGCCGCCGGAGTTCAACGCGCGGGCCCTGGAGGCCGAGGAGGCGGTCATCGCGTGCGGTGCCGCCCTGGGCCTTGTGCCGGAGGTCTACGAGGCGGGCCCGGCCGGTGATGTGCACGTGGAGGTGGTGTGGCACTGCCTGCCCGTGCGCGAGGCCCCGCCCGCGGACGTGCCCTCGCTCGGCGAGGCCGAGCGGGAGCTGGCGGAGGCGCTGCGCGACGCGACCGAGGCGCTCACCCGGCTGGATGTGGCGGGCTCGGGCCCGGTGGCCCAGGCTGCGTTGGAGGCCTATCGCGCACGGGCCGAGCGGGGCCGCGAGGTGCTCGCTCCCGGATATCCGCCGCGCGCGGTGCGGGTGCTGGAGCTGGCGCAGCGGGTGGGCGCGCTGATCTCGATCGCGTACGCGCCGGGGGACGGCCAGGGCCGTGAGCACGGCGGTGCGGTCAGCGCGTCGGAGATGACGGCGCGGGCCCAGGCGCTGCGACCGGTGGAGCGGGTCGCCCGGCGGGCACAGGTGGCGGCGTACAACGCGATGGTCGAGCGGCGGGTCTGAAAAACCCTGAGGACACCCGAGGGCAGCGGCAAGGCCCCGCGAGGATCGCGGGGCCTTGCCGGTCCCTGAGGCGGCGCGCGTCGAATCAGGAGTTGACGCAGGTGTTGCCGAACGTCGGGTTCAGGATCGCGAGCAGGATGTCGATGGTGTTGCCGCAGACGTTGAGCGGCACCTGCACCGGGATCTGGATGACATTGCCGGAGATGATGCCGGGCGAACCCTTGGCGACGCCGTCGGCGAGGGCGCCGTCGAAGTCGTGGGCGCCGGCGGCGCCGACGGAGGCGCCGAGCGCCATGCCCGTCGCGGCCAGGACGAGGGCAACCTTCTTGGCACTGTTCATGGAGGGGTCTTCCTTCTGCTGATGTCCTTGACGACCCCAGCCGCGGGGTCGCGTAGATATGAACGCCAGCGCACCGCCGATGGCACGGCCATCGGCGGTGTTTGCCCTCATTCGGACGAGTGATCGCCCCCGTCTGCCCGGACCCGCAGCCGCGCGGAGCCGGGCAGACGATACGTCGACTACTTGTTGACGCAGAGGTTCCCGGACGCCGGGTTGAGCACGCCCACGACGCTGACGGTGTTGCCGCAGGCGTTCAGGTCCACGCCGACCGGCACCTGGACGACGTTGCCGGAGGCGACGCCGGGGGACTGCTCCGCCTTGCCCTCGGCCGAGTTGGCGGAGGCCGCACCGGCGCCCGCGAGCGCGAGACCGCCGATGGCGATCGTGACAGCAGCGGCCTTCTTCATGTTCTTCACTCTTCTGATGACCTTCCTGGAACGTTGCCACGGCCAGCCGCCGCGGTACGCCATGGAAAACGGGTCACGGACGGTCAGGTTGCGGGGCCAGGTGGACCACCACACGACCGTATGAATCTCTGATCTGAAGACGACGTTCCGCTTACCCGCGATCAGGCTCCGATGCCATGTCGGACCGCCCACAGGGCCGCCTGGGTGCGGTCGGCGAGGTCCAGCTTCATCAGGATGTTCGACACGTGGGTCTTGACAGTCTTCTCGGACAGGACGAGGGCGCGGGCGATCTCGCGGTTGGACCGGCCGTCGGCGATCAGGGCGAGCACCTCCCGCTCGCGCTCGGTGAGCGCGTTGCCTCTCCCCTGGCCGTTGCCCGCTTCCTCCTGGGACAGCAGGGCGCCCGCCACCTCGGGCTGCAGCAGGACGTGCCCGGCGTGCACGGACCTGATCGCACCGGCGAGGGCCTCGGGGTCCACGTCCTTGTAGACATAGCCCGCCGCGCCGGCCCGCAGGGCGGGGATCACGGTCCGCTGCTCGGTGAAGCTGGTGACGATCAGCACCCGGGCGGGGTTGTCGAGCTCCCGGAGCCTGCGGAGCGCCTCGATGCCGTCGGTGCCGGGCATCTTCACGTCCATGAGGACGACGTCGGGGCGCAGCTCCTCGGCCCGCTCCACGCCCTCGGCACCGTCGGCGGCCTCCCCGACCACCTCGATGTCGTCCTGGACCTCCAGGAACGTCCGCAGGCCCCGGCGGACCACCTGGTGGTCGTCGACCAGCAGCACCCGGATCGCGCTTTCCTCAGCCACCTGGCACCTCCATCTCGATCGCGGTGCCCTTCCCGGGCGCCGAGGTAACGGTCAGACTGCCGCCGACACCGGCCGCCCGGTCGCGCATGGACACGAGTCCGAGGTGGCGGCCCGCCCGGCGGACGGTGCCGGGCTCGAAGCCACGGCCGTCGTCGGTGACGCACAGCCCGGCGCCCTGGCCGACGCGGGTGAGGGTGACGTCCACGTGCTCGGCGCCGGAGTGCCGCAGGGCGTTGTGCAGGGCCTCCTGGGCGACGCGCAGCAGCGCCTCCTCCTGGGCGGCCGGCAGGGCCCGTACGCCGTGGGAGGCGAAGGTGACGTGGGCCGTGTGGGCCCGGTCCAGGACCTGGACCTGGGTGCGCAGGGTGGCGACGAGCCCGTCCTCGTCGAGGCCCGCGGGGCGCAGCTCCACCACGGCGGCGCGCAGCTCGTCGGCGGCCTCGGCGGCGAGCCGGGCCACCTCGTGCAGCTCGTCCTTGGCGCGCGCGGGGTCGCGGTCGACGAGCGCGGTGGCGGCCTGGGCGGTCAGGCGCAGGGAGAAGAGCTTCTGGGCCACGGCGTCGTGCAGCTCGTGGGCGAGGCGGGCGCGCTCCCCGGCGATGGTGAGCTCGCGGCTGCGCTCGTAGAGCCGGGCGTTGGTGAGGGCTATGGCGGCGTGCTGGGCGAGGACGCCGAGGAGCTCCTCGTCCTCCGTGGTGAAGGCGCAGCCGCCGGCCGGCTTGGGACACCTCTTGTTGGCGAGGAAGAGGGCGCCGAGGATCTCCTCGCCGTCGGCGACGGGCATGCCGATGAAGTCGCTCATGTCGGGGTGGGCCTCCGGCCAGCCCTCGAAGCGGGGGTCCTCGCGGACGTCGCCGAGGCGCTGCGGGGTGGCGTCGTGGAGCATCGCGGCGAGGATGCCGTGCTGCCGGGGCAGCGGCCCGATGGCCTTCCACTGCTCCTCGCTGACGCCGTCGACGACGAACTGCGCGAAGCCGCCGTGGTCGTCCGGCACGCCGAGCGCGGCGTACTCGGCGTCCAGGAGTTCGCGGGCGGAGACGACGATCGTCTTGAGGACGTCGTGCACCTGGAGGTGCCTGCTCATGGCGAGGAGCGCGGTGCTCACGGCGGTGAGGCCGGAGCGTGGGCCGGTGGTCATGTGGTCACGGTACCGAGGTGGGTCAGGGGGCGTATCGGGCCGCCGGAGGCCCGGGCCCCGGACCGGCGGCCTAGGTCGGAGGTCCCGGTCCGCCCCCCGATCCGCCCTGGTCGGTCCCTGATCCGGGCCGGTCCGGGCCGGTGGATGCGGAGAGGTCGGCGGGCGATTTCCGCGATCCGCCCCGCACGGCCGCCGTCGCGGACCAGACTCGGAGCATGTCTATACCAACGACACAGTGGACACCGACCCACGGCGATCCCTACCGGCCGGTGCCCTATCGCCCCGAGCGGATGCCCGCCGCCGAGTCCCTGGCCCGCGCCGCCGAGCTGCGCGAGCGGATGGACCGGCGCAGGACCGTACGGCAGTTCTCCACGGACCCGGTGCCGGAGCAGGTGGTCAGGGACGCGATCGCGTGCGCGGCCACCGCGCCCTCCGGGGCGCACCAGCAGCCGTGGACGTTCGTCCTGGTGAAGGATCCCGAGGTGCGGCGGCGGATCCGCGCGGCCGCCGAGGAGGAGGAACGGATCTCCTACGACGGGCGGCTGGGCGAGGAGTGGCTGGCGGCGCTGCGGCCGCTGGGCACGGACGAGGTCAAGCCGCACCTGACGGACGCGCCCGCCCTGATCGTCGTCTTCCAGCAGCGGTACTGGCTGGGCGCGGGCGGTGACAAGCGCAAGCACTACTACGTGGACGAGTCGGTGGGCATCGCGGTCGGGATGCTGCTCTCGGCGCTGCACCTGTCGGGGCTGGCGGCCCTGGTGCACACGCCGAGCCCGATGCGGTTCCTGTCCGAGGTGCTGGGGCGGCCGGTGAACGAGAAGGCGTTTGCGGTGATCCCGGTCGGGTATCCGGCCACGGACTGCGAAGTGCCGGACCTGGTCCGCAAGAGCCTGGACCAGGTGCTGGTGGAGATCTGAGCAAACGATCACATACGCAAAGCTCCAGGGCGCTCACACCGGGTGAGGCACGGCTGTCCCCGGTGTGAGCCCCGGCATAGGACGCAGATCACCTACGACCCGGACTAGTGGATGTGTAAGGCCGCCGTAAGCGGGTAGCCGGGGCGATTCCGCCCTGTTCCGGCACCCCCGCGCGAGCCCCTCCGCAACGAAGCCGGGTAGTACGTCACACCTTTGCCACAGCATTTTGCGGCCGCTAACAATTGCCCAGTCGCAGGGCGCCGTCGATCGAGACGCGGCGCTCATTCGAACGCGCCGATCCGGGCCACTGCGACTCAAGCGATTGGAAGAGGTTCAGCTCAGCATGCGCTCCCCCATCTCCGGCTATAGCCGTCTGACGAAGGTCCACAAGTTCTCCGCCGCCGGCATCGCCGCGGCGGGTGTCGCAGCCCTGGCGTTCGCGGCCGTCCCCGGCGGCAAGGCCGACGCCGACACCCAGTCGATCGCGGTCAAGCCCGTCGCGTGGAGCGCCTCCGCCCTCGGCGTGCAGGACCAGCAGGAGCAGCTCGGCAAGCAGTCGGACAACGCCGCCAAGCTGGCGAAGAGCGAGGCCGAGGCCAAGCAGAAGGCCGAGGCCGACGCCAAGGCGAAGGCCGACAAGGAGCGGGCCGACAAGGAGGCCGCGAGCCGTTCCGAGGAGCGCAAGCCGGTCCAGGCCGCCCCCGCCCCGGCCCCCGCGAAGAAGACCTACGCCAACAACCTCGACGGCTGGATCAACGAGGCGCTCGACATCATGCGCGCCAAGGGCATCCCCGGCACCTACGACGGCATCAAGCGCAACATCATGCGTGAGTCGACGGGCAACCCCCAGGCGATCAACAACTGGGACTCCAACGCCGCCGCGGGCATCCCCTCCAAGGGTCTGCTCCAGGTGATCGACCCGACCTTCAAGGCGTACCACGTCGACGGCACCTCCTGGGACATCTACGACCCGGTCGCCAACATCACCGCCGCCTGCAACTACGCGGCCAAGGTGTACGGCTCGATGGACAACGTCAACTCCGCCTACTGAGCGGCCTCGACGGACAGCACGAACGCCGAAGGGCGGCACCCGGTCCGGGTGCCGCCCTTCGGCGTTCGTGGGGGTGGCGTTACTTGCGCATGACCTCGGGCTCGTGGCGGCGCAGCAGCCGGACGACCGCGAAGCCGCAGAGGACGCCGAGGGCGATGAGGACGACCACGTCGATGCCCCACTGGCTCGCGGTGTGCGCCCACAGCGGGTCGACGTTGTTGCGGTCGTTCTTGTCCATCGGCGCCATGATGTGCGACAGGTCCAGCGTCGCGGCGAGGCCGCCGATGGCCCAGCGGGCCGGCATCAGCCAGGCGAACTGCTCGATGCCGGGCGAATCGTAGATCTTGAACATGATGCCGGTGAAGACGACCTGGACGATCGCGAACATCACCAGCAGCGGCATGGTCTTCTCGCTGGTCTTCACCAGGGAGGAGATCACGAGGCCGATCATCATGCAGGTGAAGCCGAGCGCGGTGATCACGAGGCAGAGCTCGACCGCGGGCACGGAGGTGAGGATCAGGCCCTGCTCGGGCAGCTTGCGGACCGAGAAGCCGATGGCGCAGATGAGGACGGCCTGCACCGCGGTGATCGCGCCGAGGACGACGACCTTGGACATCAGATACGCGGAGCGGGACAGGCCGACGGCGCGTTCCCGTTCGTAGATGACCCGTTCCTTGATCAGCTCGCGCACGGAGTTGGCGGCTCCGGAGAAGCACATGCCGACCGCGAGGATCAGGATGATCGTGCCGGCGTCCTGGTTGAAGTGGCCCTTGTCCGGGGGCGCGAGGCCGAAGTCGGAGGGGATCACACAGCTCACCCCGCCGAGCACCGCGGGCAGGACCAGCATCAGGCCCATGAAGCCGCGGTCCGAGGCGATGACCGAGATGTACCGGCGCATCAGGGTCCACAGCTGGGAGCCCCAGCTCTGCGGCTTGGGCGGGCGGACCATCTGCGGCTGGACGTGTACGGACTGCGGGGCGACGGCGTCGATGTCCGCGGCGTACATCTGGTAGTGCTGCGAGCCGCGCCAGCGGCCCGACCAGTCGTAGTCGCGGTAGTTCTCGAAGGCGGAGAAGACGTCCGCCCAGGTGTCGTAGCCGAAGAAGTTGAGCGCCTCCTCGGGCGGCCCGAAGTAGGCGACGGAGCCGCCCGGCGCCATGACCAGCAGCTTGTCGCAGATCGCGAGCTCGGCGACGGAGTGGGTGACCACCAGGACCGTGCGGCCGTCGTCGGCGAGGCCGCGGAGCAGCTGCATCACATCTCGGTCCATGCCCGGGTCGAGGCCGGAGGTGGGCTCGTCCAGGAAGATCAGGGACGGCTTGGTGAGCAGTTCCAGGGCGACGGAGACGCGCTTGCGCTGACCGCCGGAGAGGGAGGTGACCTTCTTCTCCGCGTGGATGTCGAGCTTGAGCTCGGTCAGCACCTCGCCTATCCGGGCCTCGCGCTCGGAGGCCGCGGTGTCGCCGGGGAAGCGGAGCTTGGCCGCGTAGCGCAGCGCCTTACGGACGGTGAGTTCCTTGTGCAGGATGTCGTCCTGCGGGACCAGACCGATGCGCTGGCGCAGCTCGGCGAACTGCTTGTAGAGATTGCGGTTGTCGTAGAGGACGTCGCCCTCGTTGGCCGGGCGGTAGCCGGTGAGCGCCTTGAGCAGGGTGGACTTGCCGGAGCCGGACGGGCCGATGACGGCGATCAGGGACTTCTCGGGGACGCCGAAGGAGACGTCCTTGAGGATCTGCTTGCCGCCGTCGACCGTGACCGTCAGGTGGCGGGCGGAGAAGGAGACGTCGCCGGTGTCGACGAACTCCTCCAGCCGGTCGCCGACCAGGCGGAAGGTGGAGTGGCCGACACCGACGATGTCGTGGGGGCCGATGAGCTGCCGGCTGACCGGCTGGCCGTTGACATAGGTGCCGTTGTGGCTGCCGAGGTCGACGATCTCGAAGCGGCCGTCACCGGTGGCCCGGAACTCGGCGTGGTGCCGGGAGACCTGGAGGTCGGAGACGACCAGCTCGTTCTCCAGGGCACGGCCGATGCGCATCACACCGCGGCCGACGGCCATCTGGTGGAAGCTGGTCGGGCTGCGGTCGCCGTAGACCGGCGGGGCGCCGCCGCCCTGCGGCGGGGTGCCACCGTGCGCCGGCGGCTGCTGCGCGGGCTCCGGCGCCTGCTGCGGGACATACGCCTGCGGCTGCTGCTGGTGCGGCTGCTGCTGGTGCTGCTGCCAGGCGTCCTGCCCTTGCTGCTGGTAGGGAGGCTGCGGCTGCTGCCAGCCGGCCCCGGGTTGCTGGTGCTGCGGCGGCTGGTGGTGCGCCGGAGCCGGCGGGGCGGCCATCGCGGTCTGCGCGCTGTAGAGATCCGGGGCGGGGGCTCCGACGCCGGCACCGGCACCGGCGGCGGCGAGATTCAGCCGCGGGCCGTCCGTCGCGTTGCCCAGGTGCACGGTCGAACCTGGGCCGATTTCCATCTGGTGGATCCGCTGCCCCTGCACGTATGTGCCATTGGTGCTGCCGTGGTCCTCGATGACCCAGCCACGCCCGCCCCACCGCACGGTGGCGTGCCTCCATGAGACGCGAGCGTCCTGCAAGACCATGTCACCCTGCGGATCGCGCCCCAGGGTGTACGACCGGGACGGATCGAGCGTCCAGGTCTGTCCATTCAATTCCAGTACGAGTTCCGGCACTCCATGCCCCACTACTTGTCCCCCGATGAGCCCCCTGCACAGGGAGTCTAGGGATGGCGAACATCGGGAGGAACTATTTCAGGCACAGTCCCCGAACCGAAAGTCGGGGACGGGCGCGACCCCTCGACGAGCGCCGTTGACGGACCCGAAACACACCCTGAGAGTGGTTACCACCACGGATACGTACGGATCATGCGGATCCGGGCAGCGCGGTGGGATCGGGGGGTCCGTGATGATCGGGAAAAGGCGTGGGCGCAGGATCGGCTCCCTCTCCACTGCGGAACTGATTCTTACCTCAATAGCCGCTGTGAGCTGGGCTTTTCTTGCTATGGCGGGAATTGCGGCGCTCGGGCTGCATTTACTCGGTGCGGATACGGCGGGTGCATTGGGTCCGATGACCGCGGCCGCCGTCGTCCTCGCGGTGGGCGGCTCCGTCACTCCTTCGGGCGATCTCGAAGCCTTCGGTCTGAAGGGCGCCGCGGCGCACAGCGCCATCGAAATCGCGCCACTGGGCGTGAGCCTGGCGGGCGCGCTCCTGCTGGGCCTGGTCTTCGCGCGGTCGCTGCGCACCGCCGGTGCCACGCTGCCGCCGCGCGAACTCGCCCTGCGGGCGGGCACGGTGGCCGTGCTCTTCCTGCTGCTGCTCGGCGGGCTGGCCTGGGTGGGCTCGGACACGGTCACGATCGACGGCAGCGGGCTCGGCCTCGGTGGCACGAACGGCGGTGGTGGCCTGGTGATCCCGGGGCTCGGGGACATCGGGAACATCGGCGGCGGGCTGCCGGACCGGCTCGCCGGGCTGGCGCGGGCCAAGGCGTCGGTGGGCTTCTCCGTGCGGACCGGCCCCTCGCTGCTCGGCGGGGCGGTGTGGGTGCTCGGCGTCCTGCTGATCACCGTGCTGGCCGCCCGGCGCGCACCGCTGCCGCGCCGCTGGGAGGTGCTGCACCGGGGCGTGCGCCCGGCGGTCTCGGCGCTGTGCACGGTGCTGGTCCTCGCGGTCGGCGCGGGGCTGGCGGCGGCGGTCTACGCGGCGACGGTCGACGCCCACCCCGGGCGGGTGCTGGGCGCGGCGCTGCTCGGGACACCGAACGGGGTGTGGCTCGGGGTGCCGCTGGGGCTCCTGGTCTCCTGGCGGGGCACGGCCACCGGCGCGCTCGTCCAGGTGCTGCCGTCGCCGCTGGACGACCTGCTCAACGCCAGGGCCGACGAGCCGGTGACCTTGGGGCGGCTCGCGGAGCTCGACAGCCGGGCGTGGCTGCTGGGGTTCGCCTGCGCGCTGCTGATCCTCGCGGCGGGGGTGCTCACCGCGGTCCGCACGCCCCGGGGCGAGCTGGGCCTCCTGGCCTTCGCGGGGCGCTGCGCGGTGTCACTGGGCGTGGCGACCGCGCTCGCGCTGCCGCTGCTGGTGCTGGCGACCCGCGTCAGGGCGGACGCGGGCCTGTCGGTCCTGGGCTTCGACGCCGCCGGGGCGGGCCTGGAGCTGACGGGCGACGCTCCGATGGCCCTGGGCCTGGGCGCGCTGTGGGGCACGGCCGCCGGGGCGGCGGGGGGCCTGCTGGCCTGCGCGGTGGGGGCGGCGGGAAGGCGCGCGGTGCGGCCCGGCGGCGGGCGCGCGGGTGCCCGTACGTACCCTGACCTGGCCTATCTGCCGGGCCCTTACAACCCTTCACCGGTCCACCGGCCCGCGCGGGACGAGACGAACCCGTACAGGCGACCCGCGCGGGACGAGACGAATCCGTACATGCGGGAGCCAGGGAGCCCCCAGGCCGACAGCCCCTACACCGCGCCGACGCAGCCGGCGATGCCCAAGCCACCGCCCCGGCCGCGCCGGGGGTACGGCTACGGTGCGCCCGCCCCCGGAGAGGGCCCGCCGCCTCCGGGACGGCCGCCCGGAGCTCCGCCCGGGCGGCCGGACGGACAGAGTTAACGCGCCGTAGCCCTGTTCTTCGCCGTCCGGTCGGCGGGACAGGTGTACGGATCCCCCGCGGGGCCGGATACGGTGGGACCACCATGAGCGCATCGCAGACCTCGCCTGCCACCGCCGTCACCGGCGACGACGAACCCACCCTCCTCGTCAAGATCTTCGGGAAGGACCGGCCGGGCATCACCGCCGGGCTGTTCGACACGCTCGCCGCGTTCGCCGTCGACGTCGTCGACATCGAGCAGGTCGTCACCCGAGGGCGCATCACCCTCTGCGCGCTGGTCACCGCCCCGTCGGGCGGGGGGCCGATGGAAGGTGAGCTGCGGGCGACGGTGCACAGTTGGGCGGATTCGCTGCACCTCCAGGCGGAGATCATCTCGGGCCGGGGCGACAACAGGCCGCGTGGCACGGGGCGTTCCCATGTCACGGTGCTCGGCCACCCGCTGACCGCCGAGTCGACGGCCGCGATCGCGGCCCGGATCACCGGCACCGGCGGCAACATCGACCGCATCTTCCGGCTCGCCAAGTACCCCGTCACGGCAGTCGAGTTCGCCGTCTCCGGCGCGGAGACCGAGTCCCTGCGGACCGCGCTGGCCATGGAGGCCGCGGCGCGTGGGGTGGATGTGGCGGTCGTGGCGGCCGGGCTCCAGCGGCGGGCGCAGCGCCTGATCGTGATGGACGTCGACTCGACGCTGATCCAGGACGAGGTCATCGAGCTGTTCGCGGCGCACGCCGGGTGCGAGGCGGAGGTCGCGGAGGTGACCGCGCAGGCGATGCGCGGCGAGCTGGACTTCGAGCAGTCGCTGCACGCCCGGGTGGCGCTGCTGGCCGGGCTCGACGAGTCCGTGGTGGACAAGGTACGGGCCGAGGTCCGGCTCACTCCCGGCGCCCGCACCCTGATCCGTACGCTCAAGCGGCTCGGCTATCAGGTGGGCGTGGTCTCGGGCGGGTTCACTCAGGTCACGGACGACCTGCGGGAGCGGCTCGGCCTGGACTTCGCCTCGGCGAACACCCTTGAGGTCGTCGACGGCCGCCTGACCGGCCGGGTCACCGGCGAGATCGTGGACCGCGCCGGCAAGGCCCGCCTCCTGCGCCGCTTCGCCGCGGAAGCGGGGGTTCCGCTCGCGCAGACGGTGGCGATCGGTGACGGTGCGAACGATCTGGACATGCTGAACGCGGCGGGGCTGGGGGTGGCCTTCAACGCGAAGCCGGTGGTGCGGGAGGCTGCGCATACGGCGGTGAATGTGCCGTTCCTGGACACGGTGCTTTATCTGTTGGGCGTGACGCGGGAAGAGGTTGAGGCGGCGAATACGCACGAGTGATGGGGGCGGTGGGTTCGGGTTGCTCGCCGTTGCTTTGTGCGGGTTTGTGGCGCCTGCGGCGGGCTTTTTCCCCTACCCGCCCCTTCCCGAAACCGGGGAGACCCCGGACCCCAGCGCCCTTCGGGCGCGTCCTCAATCGCCGGACGGGCTGAATACTCAGCCCGTCCGGCGATTGAGGACAACGCGCGAAGCGTGTTGCGGGGTCTGGGGCGCAGCCCCAGTTCGGGAAGGGGCGGGGCTGGGGAAAAGCCCGCCGCAGGCGGCGGCAGGGCTACCTACGCGTGCGGCGGCCAGAAAGCCGTCAAGCGGCAGCCGCCGGGTTCGACCGACTTCCACGAGCCCGTGAGCGTGAGCACCGCGATCGACGCCGTCGGGAACGCCGTCCGGTTCAGGCGGGCGAGCGCGTCACCCTCCGCGCTTCCCGCGAGCGCGTCCGCCAGGCCGTGCATGCCGGGGTTGTGGCCCACGAGCAGCAGGTCCGCCACATCGTCCGGCGTCTCGTTGATCACGGCGATGAGCTCGCCGACCGACGCCTCGTACAGCCGGTCCTCGTAGACCGTGCGCGGGCGCTGCGGCAGCTCATGGACGGCGAGCTTCCATGTCTCGCGGGTGCGGGCGGCGGTGGAGCAGAGGGCCAGGTCGGGGATGATGCCGGCGGAGGCGAGCCGGCGGCCGGCGATCGGGGCGTCCTGGCGGCCGCGGTCCGCGAGCGGGCGGTCGTGGTCGTCGACGTCAGGCCAGTCGGCCTTGGCGTGGCGGAGGAGGACGATCCTGCGGGTCGGTTCGGCGCTCATGCTTTCCAGCTTCGCATGAAAAGGGCGGCGAGGCGCGGGGTGTTGGGAGGCCGTTCCCCCCTCGGTGGCACGTGCGAGCTACCCGCCGAGCGTGTGCTGGACGAAGTCGGCGACGCGAGCCACGGAGGCCATCGCGCCGCTCGTCGCGTGGGCCTCCGACGACGCCGGCGAGGCCAGCACGAGGAAGAGGGTCACGAAGGCCACTGCCGGGAGCAGGAGGCCCCACCACGGCAGTCTGGTCTGCACGGGGCCGTGCGTCCGGTGCTTCGTGCCGGCGGACATGAGGTTCTCCTCCGCGTAGGTCCGTGGGTCACCGCGCCTCGCGGTGTACTACGAACCTACGGAGAACGGCGTCCCGCTCCCATCCGGTGAACCACCCACTTACCCCTGAGCGGGCCCCCCTAGGGGACGGGGGTTAGCCCCCCTCCCTCCTGCGGGAAACCGCCGGGTCAGGGTGAGGCGAGGGTCGCGATCACCGCGATGACGACGGTGATCGCGAGCATCGCGCCGAGGATGGCGAGAAGCGTCTTCTGGCCGTTCTTGGGATTCGGGTCGAGCACGGGCTGCTGCATTCCACCAGTGTCGCACCCCCGCCCGGCGGCTTTCGGCCGGGTCAGATCTCGTCCTCCACCGTGCGGTCGCGCCCGGCCAGCACACCCGCCACGATCTGAGGCACCATCAGCGATGCCATCAGGGCGATCGGCCAGTTCCAGCCACCGGTGGCGCCGTTGAGCCAGCCCACGAGCAGCGGGCCGGGGATGGAGATGAGATAGCCGACGCTCTGGGCGAAGGCCGACAGCCGTACGACGCCCGCGCCGGTGCGCGCCCGCATGCCGATCATGGTGAGGGCCAGCGGGAAGGCGCTGTTGGAGATGCCCAGCAGCACCGCCCACACCCACGCCCCGCCCGCCGGGGCCAGCCACAGGCCGGTGTAGCCGGACAGCCCGAACACGGCGAGGACGACGACCAGGACGCCCTGGTGGGAGAGGCGGGCGGCGACGCGCGGGAGGATGAAGGACAGCGGTACGCCCACGACCATCGTCAGGGCGGAGATCAGACCGGCGGTGGAGGCGGAGACCCCGGCGTCCCGGAAGATCGCCGGCAGCCAGCCCATGACGATGTAGGCGCCGGTGGCCTGGAGGCCGAAGAAGATGCCCAGCGCCCAGGCGGTGGGGCTGCGGGTGATGCTCGCGCCGACGGCGGCGGGCGCGGCGCCGGGCGCGGGAGCGGCGTCCTCGCCCGTACGCCCGCGGGCGCTGATCGCCAGCCAGGTCAGCGCCGCGACGGCGGCGAGCACGGCCCAGGAGAGGAGGCCGAGCCGCCAGCTGCCGCCCAGCGCGTGGGTCAGCGGCACGGTGACGGCCCCGGCGATGCCCGCGCCGCCCGCGACGGCCATGGAGTAGAGGCCGGTCATCGTCCCGACCCGGTCGGGGAACCAGCGCTTGACGACGACCGGCATGAGGACGTTGCTCACGGCTATGCCCGCGAGCGCGAGGGCGGACAGGACGAGGAAGCCGGGGACCCCGCCGAGGAAGGGCCGCAGCACCAGTCCGGCGGCGATGGCCGTCATCCCGGCGCAGACCACCGCGGCCGGCCCCCAGCGCCTGGCCAGCCGGGGCGCGGCGAGGCCGAAGAGGGCGAAGCACAGCGCGGGCACGGACGTGAGCAGCCCGGCGAGCGCGCCGCCCATGCCGAGCCCGGCCCGGACCTCCTTCATCAGGGCGCCGAGGCTGGTGACGGCGGGGCGGAGGTTGAGCGCGGCGATGACGAGGCCGGCCGCGAGGAGCCTGGCCTGCCAGCCGACGGGGGCGCGCCCGGCCGCCGGGGCAGGCTCGGGGGTGCCGGGGGCCGGGGTCGGTACGGCGGTGCCCGCCGTCGTGACTTCTTCGTCTGCCGTGTGTGCCATAGCGGCATCATAGAATCATGGGATGAATGGAGCACGACAATGCCGTTGACCTCTCCCCGCCGCTCCCCGCTCGTCGACCAGGTGATCGCGGAACTGCGCAACCAGATCACGTCCGGCGAATGGCCCGTCGGCTCGCGCATCCCGACCGAGCCCGCGCTCGTGGAGCAGCTCGGCGTGGCCCGCAACACCGTGCGGGAGGCCGTGCGCGCCCTGGCGCACAACGGCCTGCTGGACATCCGCCAGGGCTCGGGCACCTATGTCCTCGCCACCAGCGAGCTCGCCGGGGTGATGAACCGCCGCTTCGCGCAGGCGGACCCGCTGCACGTGGCGGAGCTGCGCAGCGCCCTGGAGACCCAGGCGGCCCGGCTGGCGGCCCGCAGGCGCACCGAGCAGGACCTCGCACAGCTGACGGCGCTGCTGGAACGGCGCGAGGAGGCGTGGCGCTCCCAGGACGCGGAGCGGTTCGTGGAGGCCGATGCCACGCTGCACACGGCGGTGGTCTCGGCGGCGCACAACGAGGTGCTGGCGGAGGTGTACGCGGATCTCGGCGGGGTGCTCCGCCAGTTCCTGCGCGCGGACGTCGGCACCGACATGAGGCCCGAGGGGCTGGCCGATCACGGCAGGCTGGTGGCCGCGATCAGGGACGGTGACGAGCGGACGGCGGAGGAGGAGGCGGGCCGCTATCCGTACGGCTGCCGGGGCGTGCGCTGAGGGTCAGCCGGGGTCGTGCGTCACCCAGGCGTGGCGTATGCCCAGCCAGCAGCGCTGGGTGAGGGAGATGTGGCGGGCCGGGGTGACCTCGGCGGGCGCGGTGTCCATGTCCGGGTCCCACCAGCGGACGCACTCGATGTGCAGCTGCACACGATCGATGGTGGAGTTGCCGTTGAAACAGTCGGCCGTGGCGTGCGAGCCCCGGATCCGGACGCCGCACTCGGCCTCCCTCGTGGCGACCGGCGCGGGCGCCGCGAGGGCGGGCGGGCACACGGCACCGACCAGGGCGGCACCGGCGAACAGCAGGGCCGCCGTCCGGCGGAGCGGGAAGTTCATCTCCGCACCTCCTCCCGTCCCCAACAGTGTGCGGGCGATGGGCGAGGTTCTCGACTCGGGCGGTCGCTCCCCGTATGCGCGTACGCGAAGGCCGCGCGGCTGTCCACCGGACGGCCGCGCGGCCTTCGTACGCCTTGGGGCCCTGGCTCAGGCGCCCATCATGTGCACTCCGCCGTCGACGTGGACGATCTCACCCGTGGTGCGCGGGAAGAAGTCCGACAGCAGACCGACGACGCCACGGCCCGCCGGCTCCGGGTCGGTCAGGTCCCAGCCGATCGGGGCGCGGTGGTTCCAGACGTCCGCGAGCTCCTCGAAGCCCGGGATGGACTTGGCGGCCATCGACTTGAGCGGACCGGCCGAGACCAGGTTGCAGCGGATGCCCTTGGGGCCGAGGTCGCGGGCGAGGTAGCGGTTGGTGGACTCCAGGGCGGCCTTGGCCACGCCCATCCAGTCGTACTTCGGCCAGGCGATCTGCGCGTCGAAGGTCAGGCCCACGATCGAGGAGCCCTCGCGCATCAGCGGGAGCAGGGCCATGGCCAGCGACTTGTAGGAGTACGCCGAGACCTGGACGGCCGTGGAGACGTCCTCCCAGGTGCCCTCGAGGAAGTTGAAGGCGCCCTGCGGGCCGAAGGCGATGGAGTGCACGATGCCGTCGAGGGCCACGCCCTCGCCGAGGTGCTCGCGCACCTTGTCGGCCAGGCCGTCGAGGTGCTCCTGGTTGCTGACGTCGAGCTCGATCACCGGAGCGGGCTTCGGCAGCCGCTTCGCGATGCGCTCGACCAGGGAGAGACGGCCGAAGCCGGTGAGGATGACCTCGGCGCCCTCGTTCTGGGCGACCTTCGCGGCCTGGAAGGCGATCGACGCCTCGGTGAGGACGCCGGTGACCAGGATGCGCTTGCCTGCGAGGATTCCACTCATGACGTTCAGTGACCCATGCCCAATCCGCCGTCGACAGGAATGACGGCTCCAGTGATGTATGCGGCCTCGTCGGAGGCGAGGAAGCGGACCGAGGCGGCGATCTCCTCGGGCTGCGCGTAGCGCGCGAGCGGCACCTGCTTCACGATGTTCGCCCGCTGCTCGTCGCTGAGCACGCGGGTCATGTCGGTGTCCACGAAGCCGGGCGCGACGACGTTGACCGTGATGTTGCGGGAGCCCAGCTCGCGGCCGAGCGAGCGGGCGAAGCCGACCAGGCCGGCCTTGGAGGCGGCGTAGTTGGCCTGCCCCGCCGAGCCCATGAGGCCGACGACGGAGGAGATCAGCACCACGCGGCCCTTGCGGGCCCGCAGCATGCCCTTCGAGGCGCGCTTGACGACCCGGAAGGTGCCGGTGAGGTTGGTGTCCACCACCGAGGTGAAGTCCTCCTCGGACATCCGCAGCAGCAGCTGGTCGCGGGTGATGCCGGCGTTGGCCACCAGCACCTCGACCGCGCCCTGCTTCTCCTCGATCTCCTTGTAAGCCTGCTCGACCTGCTCCGGGTCCGTGATGTCGCACTTCACGGCGAGGCAGCCCAGCTCCACGAGCGCCTCCGGCGGCTCACCGGAGCGGTAGGTGATGGCGACCTTGTCGCCCGCCTCCGCGAACGCGCGGGCGATGGCGAGGCCGATGCCCCGGTTTCCTCCGGTGACGAGAACCGAGCGGCTCAAGGGATCACCCTTCCGTTTTCATCCATGGGTGCTGCTGACTACACCGAAACGTATCGGTAGTGGTCATCGAAGAGGGAATCGACCTGCGACAGGGGCTCGCCGCGCACACTGTTGGATCTCTACAGAAGCGGTGCTTCCCGGGCCCGGCCCGACGAGCGGAAACGCGGTGCGTGGGTCGCCCGGGAGGCGGCATGATTCACAGGACGACCTCCGGGAGGACCCTGTGCCCCGTTCCACGCCCCATTCCATCGACGAGTCATTCCTCGCGCTGCCGCTGCGGCCGCTCGCCGACGCCGCCCTCGCCCGCGCCCGCGCGCTCGGTGCCGAGCACGCCGACTTCCGTCTCGAGCGCGTGCGCAGCGCCTCCTGGCGGCTGCGTGACGCCCGGCCCGCGGGCTCGTCGGACGCCACCGACCTGGGCTACGCGGTGCGCGTGGTGCACGGCGGGAGCTGGGGGTTCGCCGCGGGCGTCGAGCTGACGATGGACGCGGCCGCGCGGGTGGCCGGGCAGGCCGTCGCGATGGCGAAGCTGTCGGCCAAGGTGATCGCGGCGGCCGGGTCCGACGAGAGGGTGGAGCTGGCGGACGAGCCGGTGCACGCGGACCGCACCTGGGTCTCCTCGTACGAGATCAGCCCCTTCGAGGTGCCGGACGCCGAGAAGAACGCCCTGCTCGCGGAGTGGAGCGGCAGGCTGCTGGCGGCGGACGGGGTGTCGCACACCGAGGCCACGCTGATGACCGTGCAGGAGAACAAGTTCTACGCCGACTCGGCGGGCACCACGACCACCCAGCAGCGCGTCCGCGTGCACCCGCAGCTGACGGCGACGGCGGTGGACCCGGCGACCGGCGGCTTCGACACGATGCGCACCCTCGCGCCGCCCGTCGGCCGCGGCTGGGAGTACCTGACGGGCACCGGCTGGGACTGGGACGCGGAGCTGGCGGAGCTGCCGGAGCTGCTGGCGGAGAAGATGCGCGCGCCGAGCGTCCGGCCCGGGGCGTACGACCTGGTGATCGACCCCTCCAACCTGTGGCTGACGATCCACGAGTCGATCGGCCACGCCACCGAGCTGGACCGGGCGCTGGGCTACGAGGCGGCGTACGCGGGCACGTCGTTCGCGACCTTCGACAAGCTGGGCAGCCTCCGCTACGGCTCGAAGATCATGAACGTGACGGGCGACCGGACCGCCGAGCACGGCCTCGCGACCATCGGCTACGACGACGAGGGCGTGGCGGCCCAGTCCTGGGACCTCGTCAAGGACGGCGTTCTGACCGGCTACCAGCTCGACCGCCGGATCGCGAAGCTCACGGGCTTCGAGCGGTCCAACGGCTGCGCGTTCGCCGACTCCCCCGCGCATGTGCCCGTGCAGCGGATGGCGAACGTCTCCCTCCAGCCGGCGCCCGACGGCCCCTCGACGGAGGAGCTGATCGCGGGCGTGGAGGACGGCATCTACATCGTCGGGGACCGGTCGTGGTCGATCGACATGCAGCGCTACAACTTCCAGTTCACCGGGCAGCGGGCCTACGCGATCCGCGGCGGCCGCCTCGACGGGCAGGTCAGGGACTTCGCCTACCAGGCGACGACGACGGACTTCTGGGGCTCGATGGCGGCGGTCGGCGGGCCGCGGACGTATGTGCTGGGCGGCGCGTTCAACTGCGGCAAGGCCCAGCCGGGCCAGATCGCCGCGGTCTCCCACGGCTGCCCGTCCGCGCTCTTCAAGGGCGTCAACATCCTCAACACGACGCAGGAGGCGGGTCAGTGAGCGCGCACCACGGATCCGGCCGGGGGTCCGGGGGGCGCCCCCCGGGCCAGCACAGTCTCAACACGACGCAGGAGGCGGGTCAGTGAGCCCTCGTAACCGGAACAAGCCGCACGAGATCGTCGAGCGCGCCCTGGAGCTGTCGCGTGCCGACGGCTGTGTCGTGATCGCGAGCGAGGACTCCACCGCCAATCTCCGCTGGGCGGGCAACGCGCTCACGACCAACGGCGTCACCCGCGGCCGCACCGTCACCGTGATCGCGACCGTCGACGGCGCCGAGGGCACGGCCTCCGGGGTCGTCTCCCGCTCGGCGGTCACCGCGGACGAGCTGGAGCCGCTGGTCCGGGCCGCCGAGGCCGCCGCCCGGGAGGCGGGCCCCGCCGAGGACGCCCAGCCGCTGGTGACGGGCGTCCCGCACTCCCCCGACTTCACCGACGCGCCCGCCGGGACCTCCCCCGCGGTCTTCGACGCCTTCGCGCCCGCGCTCGGCGAGTCCTTCGCCCGCGCCCGCGCCGAGGGCCGCGAGCTCTACGGCTTCGCCCTGCACCAGGTGGACTCGCACTACATGGGCTCCTCCGCCGGGCTGCGGCTCCGGCACGACCAGCCCACCGGCACCCTGGAGCTCAACGCCAAGTCCCCGGACCGCACGCGCTCCGCGTGGGCGGGCCGCGCCACGCGTGACTTCACGGACGTGGACCCGGCGGCGCTGGACGCCGAGCTGGCCCGGCGGCTCGCCTGGGCCCGTACGAGGATCGAGCTGCCCGCCGGGCGCTACGAGACGCTGCTCCCGCCGACCGCCGTCGCGGACCTCATGATCCACCAGACGTGGTCGGCGACGGCCCGGGAGGCGGCGGAGGGCCGTACGGTCTTCTCCAAGGCCGGCGGCGGTACCCGGCTCGGGGAGAAGCTGACCGCGCTGCCGCTCTCGCTGCGCAGCGACCCGGCCCACCCGGGTCTGCAGTGCGCGCCGTTCGTGCTCACGAGCAGCTCCGGCGAGGACTCCTCGGTCTTCGACAACGGGCTGCCGCTCGCCGCCACGGACTGGATCCGCGAGGGCGTCCTCGAGCGGCTGATCACGACCCGCCACACCGCCGGCCTGACGGACCTCCCCGTGGCCCCGGGCATCGACAACCTCATCCTGGACGGGGGCGGCGACCGCTCCCTGGACGAGATGGTGGCCGACACCGAGCGCGGTCTGCTGCTGACCTCCCTGTGGTACATCCGCGAGGTCGACCCGGCGTCGCTGCTGCTCACCGGGCTCACCCGGGACGGCGTCTATCTCGTGGAGCAGGGCGAGGTCGTCGGCGAGGTGAACAACTTCCGCTTCAACGAGTCCCCCCTCTCCGTGCTCTCCCGGGCGACGGAGGCGGGCCGCACCGAGCCGACGCTGCCCCGCGAGTGGGGCGACTACTTCAGCCGGGCGGCGATGCCCGCGCTGCGCGTGCCCGACTTCAACATGAGCTCGGTCAGCCAGGGGGTGTGAGCGCGGGCGGGGGTGGGACAGCCGGGGCGCGCCGCCGGGCCGAATAGACTGGGCGCGTCCGCCCACCCCCTCCCTCCCGTCCTCCTCTTCTCTCCTTCCTTCATCCGTCCTCTCGATCCCCAGGAACGTCATGACACGCCTCGGCGAATCCGTCGCCCGCGCCAGCGAGCTCCTCGCGCAGGACCTCTCCTCCGACCAGACCGTCCAGCGGCTGCTCACGGAGACGGGCTCGCGGCGCTATCTCGACCTGACGGATCTGTCGGCGAAGGAGCAGGCCGAGCTGATCGCGGCCCGTACGGTCGAGGTGCTGCCGGGCGTGGACAAGCTCGCCGCGCGCATCGACGAGCGCCGGGCCGCGGGCAAGGGCCTGAGCATCAAGCTGGGCATCGACCCGACCGGCACCGATGTGCACCTCGGCCACGCCGTGCCGATGATCATCCTCAACCGCTTCCAGCGCATGGGGCACGACGTCACCCTGCTGATCGGTGACTTCACCGCCAAGATCGGCGACCCGACGGGCCGTACGGCCGAGCGCCCGCCGCTCACCGACGACGACATCGCGCGGAACCTGGCCGGCTACCGCGAGCAGGTCCGGCCGTTCTTCGACTTCGAGAAGGTCAGCTTCCGCCAGAACAGCGAGTGGCTTGCGCCGTACACCTTCCCCGAGCTGCTCGGTCTGCTCTCGCAGGTGCCGGTCTCGCAGCTGCTCCAGCGCGAGGACTTCCGCACGCGGCTGGCCGCCGGTTCCGGTCTGACCATGTCGGAGCTGCTCTACCCGATCGCGCAGGGCCTGGACTCGGTGGCGCTGGACTGCGACGTGGAGCTGGGCGGCGCCGACCAGCTGCTCAACCTCCAGATGGGCCGCAAGCTCATGGAGCTGCGCGGTCAGCGCCCGCAGCTCGTGGTGACCATGCCGCTGATCGAGGGCACGGACGGCACCGGCGCGAAGATGTCCAAGTCCAAGGGCAACTACGTCGGTCTGACCGCGCCCGCCGACGATGTCTTCGGCAAGATCATGTCGGTGCCGGACCGGCTGATGGAGCCGTACCTCAAGGCGTGGACGGAGTGGTCGGACGAGGAGGTCGCGCTCGTCCTGGCCCGCGTGGCGGAGCGGTCGCTGCACCCGATGGACCTCAAGAAGGTGCTGGCGGGCGAGGTCGTGACCGCGCTGTACGGCGTCGAGGCGGCGATGGCGGCCCGGGCCGGCTTCATCGCGCAGTTCTCGAAGAAGAGCTTCACCGACGTCGAGAGCCTGCCGGTGGTGGAGCTCGGCGAGCACGGCGGCGAGGCGGCCACGACCGTGCTCAGCCAGGTGCTGGGCTTCCAGCCGAGCGCCTCCGCAGCGCGGCGGGTGGCGAAGCAGAACGGTCTGCGGCTGATCGTCGAGCACTCCGGCGGCCAGGAGGCGGTCGTGCTCCCGGAGTCCGAGGCGATCCGCCCGCTGGGCGAGGTCGTCGGGGAGGCCGTGGCGAAGCTCGGCACCGCGGCGTCCGGTGTGTATCTCAAGGCCGGCCGCAAGGTCGCGGAGCTCCGCGGCCTGTAGGCCCCGGTCGCGAGCGGGCGCCGGGCGGGCCGGTCCATCCGGCCCGCCCGGCCTCTTTCATGCCCGGGCCTTGCGGTTGCCCCGCAACCCCACCCACAGGCGGTCCCCGATGCCGACCACGAGCACCGCTCCGGCCAGCTGGAGCAGATGGCGGCCCCAGTCGATGCCCTTGGTGTCGTTGATGCCGAGGCCCGTGGCCGCCCAGTTGCCGACCAGGCTGCCGATCATGCCGAGGATGATCGTCAACCAGATGGGGATCTGCTGCTTGCCCGGCAGGATCGCCTTGGCGATCAGGCCCAGCACCAGACCGACGATGATGGCCCACAACCAGCTCATGTCGCCTCCTCATGCGGCGCGATATGGCGTGCCCCGCCATTCTGGGGCCGCCCGGGGTACGGCGCATTTCGGACCGGTCCCTACGCCGCGTGCATGAGAGAGATGCAGGTCGGGGCGAGGGTCGGACGGGGCGCCCCGGTCTCGTGGGCGGGCGGGGCGCGGCGTAACGTTGAATACGTCCTGGACGAATGGCACGTCCCGGCGGCGAGCGGGTGGTGGAACGTGATGCGGAAGCTGGGCGGGCCGGAGGTCATCAGGATCACCGGGGCCCGACGGGGTCTGGCCGAGGACGTGCGCGGCCGGCAGCGGCGGTACGTCTTCTCGATGCTCGTCCGCACCCTCTCGGTGGTGCTGACCGTGGTGCTGTGGAACGTCGAGCGCTATGTGGCCATCGGCACGCTGATCCTGGGGGCGCTGCTCCCCTATATCGCCGTCGTGATCGCCAACGCGGGCCGGGAGAACGCCCCTTCGCTGCCCGGCACCTTCGTCCCCGCGCCGACCCGGCCGGTGCTGATGCCCCCTCCCATGGCCGGTCCGGCGGAACCCGCGGCGGAAGCGGACCGCGGCGACGGCCGGCCGCTGTCCGGCGATCAAGGGCGTGACCACAACTGATGTGCGGGAGTGGGCTCGCGGGCCGGTGCACACGCCGCCAAGCTCAAGAAAACCTCAGATCAATCATGTGGTTTCAGTGCCGCGCGCCGGTCACCCCGTGACATACTTCCTAAGCGCTCCGCATCCCCCGTCGGAGCGACAGACCGACGCCGGGCGGCTCCCCCCGTGGCTGCCCGGCGTCGCCGTGTCCAGGTGGCTCCCGGCCGCGCCGTGGCACGTAGAGTCTGGGGTGTGAACTCCCCCGATACCGCTGTGATCTGTTCCGCCAAGGGCTGCCGCGCCGATGCCGTGTGGGTGCTCGCGTGGAACAACCCCAAGCTGCACACGCCCGACCGGCGCAAGACGTGGCTCGCGTGCGACGAGCACCGTGAGCACCTGTCCAACTTCCTTGATCTGCGCGGCTTCCTCAAGGACGTGGTGCCCCTGCGGGAGTGGGAGTCAGCCGCCGATCGCTGACATGGGGCGCCGGGGCTGGAGGAAGGACGGGTCGTCCAGCCCCGAGCCCGCCTTCTTGCCCCACATCGCGTGCCGCCAGAACTCGGCTATCTCCTCGTCCGGCGCGCCGGAGCGCAGCACGCCCCGCAGGTCGGACTCCTCGCGCGCGAACAGGCACGTACGGATCTGCCCGTCGGCCGTGAGCCGGGTGCGGTCGCAGGCCGCGCAAAAGGGGCGGGTGACGGAGGCGATCACTCCGACGCGGGCGGGCCCGCCGTCGACGACCCAGCGCTCGGCGGGCGCGGAGCCGCGCTCGGCGTCGTCCTCCGGGGTGAGGCGGAAGCGCGTGCGGAGGCTCGCGAGGATGTCCTCCGCGGTGATCATCCCCTCGCGTTTCCAGCCGTGTTGGGCGTCAAGGGGCATCTGCTCGATGAAGCGGAGCTCATAGTCACGTCCGACGGCCCAGGCGAGGAGCTCGGGGGCCTCGTCGTCGTTGAGGCCGGGCATCAGGACGGCGTTGACCTTCACCGGCGTGAGGCCGGCCGCGCGGGCGGCGGCGAGGCCGTCGAGGACGTCCTGGTGCCGCTTGCGCCGGGTCAGGGCGCGGAAGACGTCCGGGCGCAGGGTGTCGAGCGAGACGTTGACGCGGTCGAGCCCGGCGGCCTTCAGGGCGCCGGCCGTGCGGGCGAGGCCGATGCCGTTGGTGGTGAGGGAGAGCCGGGGGCGCGGCAGGAGCTCCGCGCAGCGCTCGACGATGGGGACGAGGCCGGGCCGCAGCAGGGGTTCCCCGCCGGTGAAGCGGACCTCGGTGACACCGAGTGCCGTGACGGCGATGCGCACGAGGCGGACGATCTCGTCGTCGGTGAGGAGGTCGGGCTTGGCGAGCCACTGGAGGCCCTCTTCGGGCATGCAGTAGGTGCACCGGAGGTTGCAGCGGTCGGTGAGGGAGACGCGCAGATCGGTGGCGGCGCGGCCGTAGGTGTCGATGAGCACGGTTACGGCCCCTCCCGCGGACTGGAACGGTATTCGTTCGGTGTTCCGCAGCGTACGCGATGCCACTGACGTTCAACAGTTCGTTGAATTCCGGGAGGCTGCGTACGGTCCCTGGCGGGACGAGGGGCCGTCGGGCGGGTCCATGAGGCCGTCAGTGCGCGCCGTGTCCGGTGAGAGCGCGGACCTCCAGCTCCGCGTGCTTCACCGGGTCCGGCCGCTCCTTGGAGAGCAGCGAGCCCAGCCAGCCGAGCAGGAAGCCCAGCGGGATGGAGACGAGGCCGGGGTTGCCGAGCGGGAAGTAGTCGAAGCTCATCCCGGGGAAGAGCGCCTTGGGGTTGCCGGAGACCACCGGCGAGATGATCACCAGGGTGACCGAGGAGACCAGGCCGCCGTAGATCGACCACAGGGCGCCCTGGGTGGTGAAGCGCTTCCAGAAGAGGCTGTAGAGGATCGTGGGGAGGTTGGCGGACGCGGCGACGGCGAAGGCCAGGGCGACGAGCGCGGCCGCGTTGAGGCGGTGGGCGAAGATGCCGAGGACGATGGAGATCGCGCCGATGACGACGGCCGCGCACTTGGCGGTGAGGATCTCCTCCTTCTCGCTGGTGCGGCCCTTGCGGATGACGTTGGCCCACAGGTCGTGGGCGAAGGAGGCCGAGGAGGCGAGGGTCAGGCCCGCGACCACGGCGAGGATGGTCGCGAAGGCGACGGCGGAGATGACGGCGAGGAGGACCGCGCCGCCGGTGGATCCCGCGCCGCCGCCGATCTCCTGGGCGAGCAGCGGGGCCGCGGTGTTGCCGGACTCGTTGGACGCGGTGATCGCCTTGGGGCCGACCAGGGCCGCGGCGCCGAAGCCCAGCGCGATGGTCATCAGATAGAAGGCGCCGATGATGCCGATGGCCCAGTTCACGGACTTCCGGGCGGCCTTGGCGGTGGGCACGGTGTAGAAGCGGATCAGGATGTGCGGGAGCCCGGCGGTGCCGAGGACGAGGGCGAGGCCGAGCGAGATGAAGTTCAGCTTGGAGGTGCCGTCCTTGCCGTACTGCAGGCCCGGCTCCAGGAACGCCTTGCCCTTGCCGCTCTCCTTGGCGGCCTCGCCGAGGAGGGTGGAGACGTTCCAGTGGAACTTGTTCAGCACCAGGACGGTGATGAGCAGGGTGCCCGCGATGAGCATGACCGCCTTGACGATCTGCACCCAGGTGGTGCCCTTCATGCCGCCGATGGTCACGTAGAGCACCATGACGAGGCCGACCAGGCCGATGATCCAGCGGCGCGAGCCCTCGCCGGTGGCGCCGAGGAGCAGGGCGACCAGGGCGCCCGCCCCGACCATCTGGGCCAGCAGGTAGAAGATCGAGACGACGATGGTGGAGGTGCCCGCCGCGGTGCGCACGGGCCGCTGCTTGAGCCGGTGGGCGAGCACGTCGGCCATGGTGAAGCGGCCGGAGTTGCGCAGCGGTTCGGCGACCAGCAGCAGGGCGACCAGCCAGGCGACGAGGAAGCCGATGGAGTAGAGGAAGCCGTCGTAGCCGAAGAGCGCGATGGCGCCGGCGATGCCGAGGAAGGACGCGGCGGACATGTAGTCACCGGAGATGGCCAGGCCGTTCTGGAAGCCGGTGAAGGAGCGGCCGCCCGCGTAGAAATCGGTGGCGTCCTTGGTCTGCCGGCCGGCCCAGACGGTGATGCCGAGGGTCGTGGCGACGAAGACCGAGAAGAGCGTGATGATCAGCGTGCGGTGGTCGCTGGCCGCGCCCGCGGCGAGAGTGAGGATCATTCCCCGGCCTCCAGTCGCGCGCGCAGGGCCTCGGAGCGGGGGTCGAGCTTCTCGGCGGCGTGCCGGGAGTACCACCAGGCGATCAGGAAGGTGGTGAGGAACTGGGCGAGGCCGAAGACGAAGGCGATGTTGATGTTGCCGACGACCTGGGTGCCCATGAAGCCGCCCGCGTAGTTGGAGAGCAGCACGTAGAGCAGGTACCAGGAGATGAAGGCGATGGTGAGGGGGAAGGTGAACGAGCGCTGGGCGCGGCGCAGTTCACCGAATTCCTCGCTCGCCTGCATCGCGAGATAAGGGTCGGGCTCGGCGGAGGCGACGGCGAGGTCGGGGCTGCCGGGCTCTTCCGGTTCCTGGGCGGTGGTGGGTGCGGTATCCACGGTCTCTCCTGATGGGGGTGGCACGAAGGCGCGAACCGTTGGCCTGTGATCTGGATCACGCATCGTAGAGGCAGGTCGCAGTATGCGACAGGGGGAGCGTCGGCGAATTCGGGGCGGGCGGGCGCGCGGTGCGACACCGGCCGCCCGCACCCTCGTTGACCCTGGTGTGAGCGATGAGCCACTTCCTCCCCCGCGGCCCCCGGGCCGACGACCGTTCGGGATCGTCAGGTTGACGGCCCCCATAGCGGCGGTGCCGACCGGGCGGTCGGCCACGATCCCGCGCGCGGGCCGCTGGTACGGGCCGCGGGTGCCGCTGCCTCCGCTGAGCTACGACGGGTTGCGCGACCCGAGCCTGCCGCCACCGCCCTGACGAAGCGTCATATGCCGTCGGAGAGCGGCATCATCAGGGCGTTGTGCGGGCGGATCATTGCCCGGGGCCGGGGCCGGCGCTAGCTTCACTCGTCATGTACCCGTCCGTGCGCGGCAGGCGCGCGGCGGTTTTCGGATGATGTGGAGACCCCATGGCTGACCCGCGTACCAGACGTCACCGCCTGCTGGCCCTCCCCGCCGGGCTCGCCCTCACCGCCTCGCTCGGCTTCCTCCCCGGCACGGCCTCGGCCGCCCCGCCGTCGAAGACCCCCGTCACCACGGACGGGCCCGTGCTGTCGTACGTCGTCAACACCACCGCCGACCGGGCCACCGTCGCCCGGGTGCGCGAGGCGGTCACCACGGCCGGGGGCAGCGTGCTGACCTCCTACGAGCGCATAGGCGTGATCGTCGCCCACTCCGCGAACCCCGGCTTCGCCGCGGCGCTCCGGGCCGTACCGGGCGTGCAGTCCGCGGGCGCCACCCGCACCGCGCCGATCGTCCCGTCCGCCACCACCGACGTCGGCCCGCCCGAGAAGGTCCAGGCCCCCGAGAGCAGCGCCCTGAGCGCCTCCCGCTCGCTCGCCTCCGGCAAGGAGCCCCTGGAGGGCCTCCAGTGGGACCTGCCCGCCATCAAGGCGGACGAGGCGGCCAAGGTCGACGACGGCAGCCGGAAGGTCACCGTCGGGGTCATCGACACCGGCGTGGACGACACCCACCCCGACCTCGCCCCCAACTTCTCCCGGAGCCAGTCCGCGAGCTGCGTCACCGGCAAGGCCGACACCAGCCCCGGCGCCTGGCGGCCCTTCGACCCGGCGAAGGACTACCACGGCACACACGTGGCGGGCACGATAGCCGCCGCCCGCAACGGCATCGGCGTGGCCGGTGTCGCGCCGGGCGTGCGGGTCTCGGCCATCAAGGTCTCGCAGCCGAAGACCAGTTCCTTCTACGCGGAGAGCGTGGTCTGCGCGTTCGTCTTCGCCGCGGAGCACGGCATCGCGGTGACGAACAACAGCTATTACGTCGACCCGTGGATGTTCAACTGCACGGACGATCCCGACCAGAAGGCCATAGCCGAGTCCATCGGCCGCGCCACGAAGTACGCCGAGAGCAAGGGCACGGTCAACGTCGCCTCCGCGGGCAACTCTGCCTTCGACCTGGCGGCCAAGGAGCTCACCGACGCGTCCAGCCCCAACGACGGCACGTCACCGCTGACCCGCAAGATCGACCCTTCGGTCTGCCTCGACGTCCCCGCGCAGCTCCCCGGTGTCGTCACGGTCGCCGCGACCGGCGCGAAGTCGGCCAAGGCGTACTACTCCAACTACGGCCTGGGCCAGATCGACGTGGCCGCCCCCGGCGGTGACAAGTACCAGCTGCCCGAACTGCCCGGCAAGGACGGCCGCATCCTCTCCACGCTGCCCGGCGGCGACTACGGCTTCCTCCAGGGCACGTCGATGGCCGGTCCGCACGTGGCGGGCGTGGCGGCGCTGCTGAAGAGCACGCACCCCCGGTCGACGCCGCAGGAGATCCAGTGGATCCTCAAGGCGCAGGCGCACAACCCCGGCTGCGGCAAGGACGAGACCGCGTGCAAGGGCACGGCGCAGGTCAACGGCTTCTACGGCTACGGCATCGTGGACGCCCTGGCGGCGGTCCAGGACCAGGACTGATCCCGCCCCGGGGCTCCGCCCTTGGGCCCCGGGGGGTGTGAGGGGCTGGATGTGCCGCACGTGGTCGTCGGCCTACGGCACATCCGGGCCCGGCCGGTGTGCTGGGCCCCGGACGGAGGGGAGAGCCGGGGAGCAACGGCGGCGGACCCGCCACCGCTCCCCCCGCCGGCCGGCGTCAGGGCTTGATCAGGACCTTCAGGGCCGTACGGTCCTCCATCGCGCGGTAGCCGTCCGGCACGCCGTCGAGATCCACCGTCAGGTCGAAGACCGGGGACGGGTCGATCGTGCCGTCCAGGACGTCCGGGAGCAGCTCGGGGATGTAGCTGCGGACGGGCGCGACGCCGCCGCGGACGGCGATGTTGTTGTCGAACATCAGCCGGAGGTCGAGGCCGCTGCCGCTGCCGTGCGGGACGCCGACGTAACCGACGGCCCCGCCGGGCCGGGTGATGCCCAGCGCCGTCCGCATCGACTGCTCGGTACCGACCGCCTCGATCACGGCGTGCGCGCCCTGGCCGCGCGTCAGCTCCCGTACCGCGGCCACCGCCGCCTCGCCGCGCTCCGCGACCACGTCGGTGGCGCCGAACTTAATGGCGATGGCGGTCCGCGCCTCGTGCCGGCCGAGCGCGATGATCCGCTCCGCGCCGAGCCGCTTGGCGGCCAGCACCCCGCAGAGGCCGACCGCGCCGTCACCGACCACGGCGACCGTGGCCCCGGGGCGCACGCCCGCGCCCAGCGCCGCGTGGTGGCCGGTGCCCATCACGTCCGACAGCGTGAGGACCGCGTCCAGCAGCCGGCTGTCGCCGTAGGGGGTGTCGGGGGCCAGTTCGGCGGGGATCCGCACCAGCGTGGCCTCGGCGAACGGCACGCGGACCGCCTCGCCCTGGCCGCCGTCGGAGCCCGGCGCGCCCCAGAAGCCGCCGTGCTCGCAGGAGGTCGTCAGCCCCTCGACGCAGAAGTCGCACACGCCGTCCGACCACATGAAGGGCGCCACGACGAGCTCCCCGGGCTTGAGCGAGGTCACCTCGGACCCGGTCTCCATGACCATGCCGAGGAACTCGTGGCCGATGCGCTGCCTGGGCTCCCGGGCCGCCTCACCGCGGTAGGCCCACAGGTCGCTGCCGCAGATGCAGGCCCGCATCACCCGTACGATCGCGTCGCCGGGCCGCTGGATCCGGGGGTCCGGGACGTCCTCGACCCGGATGTCGTGGGGAGCGTGGATGGTCGTCGCGCGCATGGTGCTCGTCCTTGCCGGCTCAAGTCGTGGTGCTCAGGAGGTCGTACGCATCTCACGGTACGCGGGAGCCTCCCGCGCCGCAGATGCGGGCACCGTCCTCAGAAGCCCCTCCGCCAGCAGGAACTGCGCGGCGAGGTAGGTCAGCATGACCCAGAACTGGGGCACGGGCGCCTGTGGCCAGTCGGCCAGGCCGGTGGCGAGGAGCGTGTCCGACAGCAGGAACAGCAGCCCGCCCGCCGCGGCCGCCGCGCGGGCGCGGGTCGCGCCGAGCGCCATCGCGGTCAGCAGCAGGCTGTAGAGCGCGACGGGGATCCGCAGCCGCGCCTCCAGATCGGGCCACAGCAGCACCACCGTGCCGAGCCAGGCCACGCCGTACGCACCGGCCAGCGCGTACGTCCGCCCGCCGCGCGGGCCGCCGTGCCGGGCCCAGAGCGCGAGGTAGCAGACGTGCCCGGCGGCGAAGGACGCCATGCCGAGCAGGAAGACGGTGTCACCGCCGACGCCCAGCAGGGTGTCACCGCCGCAGCCGAACAGCAGCGCCCCGGCGAGGAGCCGCGGCCCGCCGCGCGCGAGCACGGTCGCGGCGAGGAGCGGCATGAGCGCGGGCTTGGTGACGGGCGCGACGACGGAGCCGGCGAGCAGCGCGCAGAGATGGGCGGCGGCGACGGCCAGGAAGGCGGCCTGGAGCGCGCGGGCTCCGCGGCCGCCGCTCACGCGGCCGGCTCGTGGGCGCGGGCCGGCGTCCCGGACGGCCGCTCGGCCACGGCCGCCTCCGGCTGCCAGCCGGGCCCCGCGAACACCCGCCCGGCCCGCTCCCGCCAGCTCCTCGCGGCCCGCAGGTCGCGCAGGATGGCCGCGTATTCGTGGGTGGCCACGCGCAGCGGGTTGTAGGTGTCGATGTTCTTGGTCAGGCCGTAGACCGGGGGTTCGGCCTCCGGCACGAAGGAGCCGAAGAGCCGGTCCCAGACGATGAGGATGCCGCCGAAGTTGCGGTCGAGGTAGCCGCCTTGCGAGGCGTGGTGCACGCGGTGGTGGGAGGCCGTGTTGAGGACGTACTCGAAGGGCCGCGGCAGCTTCCGTACGCGCTCGGTGTGCACCCAGAACTGATAGACGAGGTTGGCCGAGGAGCAGAACGCCAGCGCCGCCGGGTGCACCCCCAGCGCGATCATCGGCAGGTAGAACGGCCACACGGTGAGCGTGGTCCACGGCTGGCGCAGCGCGGTGGTGAGGTTGAACTTCCGGCTGGAGTGGTGCACCACGTGGCACGCCCAGAGGATCCGTACGACGTGGTGCCCGCGGTGGGACCAGTAGTAGAAGAAGTCCTGGACGAGCAGCATCAGGGGCAGCGTCCACCAGAGCACGGGCACGCGCAGCGGGGTGAGCTCGTAGAGAGCGGTGTAGACGGCGACGATCGGGATCTTCCACAGCGCGTCGAAGACGAGGCTGCCGAGCCCCATGCCGACGCTGGTGACCGCGTCCTTGGCCTCGTACCCCGCGGCCCGGCTCTCCTCGGCCGGGTGCAGGCGATAGCTCACCAACTCCAGTGCGGTGAGCAGGAGGAAGGCGGGTATGGACCACAGCACGACATCGGGAAGGTGCGGCATGGCCGCACGATAAACGCGCCGCCGGGCGGGGCGCTAGGGGTTGTTACCCACGGGTTACTCCTGACTGTTACCGGAGGTTCCGCCGGCCGGGGAGGACAGGGTGGGGCGAGCGGCCCTCAGCACTCGCCAACTCTCTTCCGGGTGACCCAAATCACCCTCGCGCCTCCCAACCCGCCCCATTCCCGCCCCACTCCACCCACGCTGTCAGTGCGGCCCCGTATTCTCTGTGACCATGCTCGTAGACCGTGCCGCCGACGAATCGCCGACCCCGTGGCCGGCCGCGTATCCCGAGGGGTATGCGGTCGTCGACGTGGAGACCACCGGGCTCGCCCGTGACGACCGGATAGTGTCGGCCGCCGTCTATCAGCTGGACGGGCGGGGGCAGGTGGAGGATCAGTGGTACACGCTGGTCAACCCGCAGCGCGACCCCGGGCCGGTGTGGATCCACGGGCTCACGACCGAACTCCTCGCGGACGCGCCGCTCTTCCCGGAGATCGCCGACGAGCTGGCGAAGCGGCTGGACGGGCGGGTGCTCGTCGCGCACAACGCCGCGTTCGACTGGTCGATGCTCGCCCGGGAGTACGCGCGGGCGAAGGTCACCGCTCCCGTGCGGCAGCGGCTGTGCACCATCGCGCTCTCCAAGGAGCTGGGGCTGCCGCTGCCCAATCACAAGCTGGAGTCGCTCGCCGCGCACTACGGCGTCGTGCAGCAGCGCGCCCACCACGCCCTCGACGACGCGCGCGTGCTCGCCGAGACCTTCCGCCCGAGCCTGGAGCTCGCCGCCGAGACCGGGCTGCGGCTGCCGCTGCTGGCCTGCCAGCCGCTGACCGAGTGGTCCGACGCGCCCGCCCCCACGCGCTCCGCCGGCATCGGCTACCAGCCTTCGTACCGCTCCGGGACCTGGCGGGCGAGCCGCAAGCGCCCGGCGTGCCCGTACCCCAACCCCGGCAGGTACAAAGAGGGCGAACAGCTCATTCAGGGCATGCGGGTGGCGATCTCGGGTGACACCTCCATCGACCGCGAGCTGCTGGAGGACCGGGCCATCGAGGCGGGGCTGCACATCGCCACCAGCGTGTCCCGGCTGACCAGCCTGCTGGTGACCAATGACCCCGGCTCCCCCACCTCCAAGACCGCCAAGGCGCGTTCCTTCGGCACCCCGGTGATCGACGAGGCGGCGTTCATGCAGCTCCTGCTGCATGTGGTCCCGGCGCGCGAGGGCAAATAAGCACCCGATGCCCGGGGGGCGAACCCCGCCAGGTACCGTCAAATGCGTGTACCGCTTCCTGCTGTCCCGGCAGTGGGTGATCCTCACACTCGTGGGGCTCGTCCTCATCCCGGTGATGATCAAACTGGGCTTCTGGCAGTTCCACCGCCATGAGAACCGGGTCGCGCACAACGACCTGGTGGCCCGCAGCCTGGCCGCCGAGCCGGTCCCCGTCACCGAGCTGACGAAGCCCGGCCGGCCCGTGCCGGGCGACGACGTATGGCGGCGGGTCACGGCCCACGGGACGTACGACACCAAGGGCGAGGTCGTGGTCCGGCAGCGGACCGACAAGGACGGGCAGCGGCAGGGCTACTACGTCCTCACCCCCCTGGTCACCGACGCCGGACAGACGCTCATCGTCAACCGCGGGTGGATCCCGGCGGGTGACGACCTGACGAAGTTCCCCCCGGTCCCCGCGCCGCCGTCCGGCAAGGTCTCCGTCACGGGCCGCCTCAAGGCCGACGAGACGGACTCCAGCGGCATCAAGAACACCAGGGGCCTGCCGCCCCGCCAGGTCATGCGCATCAACAGCCGGACCCAGGCGCAGGCCCTCGGCCGGCCGGTGCTCGGCGGCTACGTCGAGCTCACCGCCCCCGACCCGGGCGACAAGGGCCCCCAGCTCGTGCCCGAGCCCGACCACGACAGCATCGGGCCGCACATGGCCTACGCCGTGCAGTGGTGGCTGTTCTCCGCGTTCGTGCCCGTCGGCTGGGTGATCCTGGTCCGCCGCGAGCGCAAGGACCGGGACGCGGAGGCCGCCAAGGCGGCGAAGGCCGCGCGGTCCGCCGACGGCCCGGACCCCGAGGCGGCCCGGACGGCGGCCACCGCCGAGTAGTCACCCCTCGCCCCACCCTCGCCCTTCCGGGGCCCCGCAGGGCAGACTGAGCGCATGGATCTTGGACTGCAGGACCGGGTGTACGTACTCACCGGCGCGAGCCGCGGCCTGGGCAACGCCACGGCCCGGGAACTCGTCGCCGACGGTGCGAAGGTGGTGATCACCGGGCGGGACGAGAAGTCCGTGACGGCCGCCGCGGAGGAACTGGGACCCCGCGCGCTCGGCGTCGCCGCGGACAACGCCGACCCCGAGGCCGCCGCCCGCCTCATCGCCACCGCGCGCGAGCGGTTCGGCCGCTTCGACGGCATCCTCATCAGCGTGGGCGGGCCCCCGCCCGGGTCCGCGGCGGACAACACCGACGAGCAGTGGCGGGCCGCCTTCGAATCCGTCTTCCTCGGCGCCGTCCGCACGGCCCGCACGGCCGCGGCCGAACTCTCCGACGGCGGCGTGATCGGCTTCGTCCTCTCCGGCTCGGTCCGCACCCCCATCCCCGGCCTGACCATCTCCAACGGCCTCCGCCCGGGCCTCGCCGGCTTCGCGAAGTCCCTCTCCCAGGAGGTGGGCCCGCGCGGCATCCGCGTGATCGGCTTGCTCCCCGGGCGCGTCGAGACGGACCGCGTGCGCGAGCTCGACGCGCTCTCGGGTGACGCGGAAGGTGTGCGGGCGGCCAGCGAGGCGACGATTCCGCTGCGGCGGTACGGGGCACCGGAGGAGTTCGGGAGGACGGCGGCTTTTCTGCTGTCGCCTGCGGCGTCGTATGTGACGGGGGCGATGATTCCGGTGGATGGGGGCGTGCTTCCTTAGCAGGCTGCTGCCCCTTTCGTCTGGGTGCGGGTGCGTTGCCGCCTGCGGCGGGAGCGCCCTGTGGGCGCGTCCTCAAACGCCGGACGGGCTGGTTTTAGCTGATGTGGGTGCGCAATTTCAGCCCGTCCGGCGTTTGAGGACAACGCGCGAAGCGTGTTGCGGGGTCTGGGGCGCAGCCCCCCACACGGCGGAGCCGCACATCAGATACAGCCGGGAAGGGGCGGGGCTGGGGAAAAGGCCCGTCGCAGGCGGAGGCTGGGGCACGCGCCCCAGCTCGTCCCCCTACTCCACCCTCTCAGCCCGGTGCCGCACCGCACCCAACCGGACCCGCGCCGGCAGCCGTTCCAGACCCGTCGACGCGCGCGCATGCGCCAGCACCTCGTCGTCCAGCGCGAGCAGCGCCGCCGACGGTGACGCGTGCGGAGCGAGGGTCAGGGAGACCGTCGCCTCCGGCGCCGAGCGGCGGCCGGAGAGGAGGACCAGGGCCCGGTCGACGCCGGGCAGGGACTCCGCCTCAGCGGCGAGCACCTCCTCCAGCGCCCGGCCGCGCACGACCGCCGCCTCGCCCCCGCCGCTGTCCACCAGCACCTCGCGCAGCCGGCGCCGCCGCAGCTGTGCCAGCAGCCACCACAGGGCCAGCAGCACCACGACGCCCAGCGCGGCGATCACCGCGGGCCACCACCAGCCCTCCCCTCGCCACTTCCGCCGCGCGGACTCGCCGAGCAGCACATCGTGCGGTCCGTCGAAGGGCCAGGCGGACGGCAGGGAGAAGTGCCAGTGCCGTTGCAGGTCCAGGGAGCCGACGAGCACGGCGGCGCCGAGCGCGACGAGCACGACCCCGGCCAGCCCCACCAGCACCCGGTTGACGGTCCTCAACACCGCGGGTTCACCTCTTCACCGGTCGTCGCACGTGCACCGAGAGCCCGGGGCTCCGGGCGAGGCCCAACTGCCGTACGCCGTCGGCCAGTACGGTGCCGAGGTCGTCGCGTACGTCGTCCAGGTCGCGGAAGTGGGAGACGGCGCGGGCCCGCACCCGGCGGCGGCCGACGTCGACGCGCACGGACTGCACGCCGGAGATCTCCATCGCGCGGTCCCGCAGGACCAGCGCCGCCGCCCAGCGGTCGAGCCCGGCCCGTACGTCGGGAGTGCCACGGCGCATGGGCAGCAGACCGCGCAGGCCCGGGGTGGCGGCGAGCGCGATCAGCCACAGCCCGGCGAGCACGGCGACGGCCGCGCAGGCGACGACCCAGGCGTTCCCGAGCTCCCGGGTGGCCAGTTCGTGGGCGAGCCGCCGGCGCCAGCCCATCGCGGGGCGGTGGGCGCGGACGGCGGCCACGTCGTAGAGGAGGAGCCCGGCGGCGGCCAGCACCACCGCGGCGACCAGCGCGGCGGGCAGCCGCCGGACGGACCAGAACCGTCCGGCGCGGGCGGCGTCGCCCTGCGCCTCCGCGGCTTCGACGGCCGGCGCGCCGCCCTCGGTGTCGAGTCCGTCGCCGCTCACAGCACCCTCTCCCGCCCCGCGCCCCGCGTGTGCGCCGAGTGCAGCCGCTCGACGGTGACGGCCACCTCGGGCACGTCCATGCCCGCCAACTCCCCCACCCGCTCGGCGATCCGGCGGCGTACCGCACCGCACTGCGCGCGGATGTCCGAGGGATAGCCGAGCTCCACCGAGACCCGTACGCGCGCGGAGTCGTCGCGCACGGCCACCGTGGCGTACGGCGGCTTGCGGTCCTCCCCCTCCGGCTCGTCCACCCCCGGTCCCGTGCCGTGCAGCGCCTCGCGCGCCGCCTGCGAAGCGATCTTCGCGACGACGCGGTCGGCGATATGGGTCGCACCGCGCTCAGCAGCTTCCACCACGTGTCCTCACCGCACCCCTCGCCCGGTCCACGGGCCCCTCACCGCCGCCGGTCGTCCCGCTCCCGCGAACGGAAGAGGTCGCCGGGGTCCAGATCGCCGTCCAGGAAGCGGCCCACCACGAAACCGATCGCGCCCAGGGCCGCCACCAGCAGGAACGCCCCGAACCCACCGAAGTACCCGGCGAATGCGAGCGCCATGCCGGCGATCATGCCCACCACGGCCATGCTCATCGTGCGCTCCTTACTGGAGCCTCGGCTCCGGCTCGTCGTCTTCCTCATCGGGCAGCTTGACGTCGCTCACGGCGATGTTGACCTCGACGACCTCCAGGCCGGTCATGCGCTCCACCGCCGAGATGACGTTTTCCCGCACAGCGCGCGCGACATCCGCGATGGCGACCCCGTAATCCACGACGATCTCCAGATCGAGCGCGGTCTGGACCTCACCGACCTCCGCCTTCACCCCCCGGGCCACGGACTTCGCGCCGCCCGGCACCCGGTCCCGCACGGCGCCGAAGGTGCGCGCGAGGCCGCTGCCCATCGCGTGGACACCGACCACGTCACGGGCGGCGAGCCCGGCGATCTTCTCCACGACTCCGTCGGCGATGGTCGTCCGGCCCCGGTCGGCCGGTGCGCCCAGCGGCTCCTTCGATGTGGTGTCGGTCATCGTCGATCGCCTCTCTCCCGGGGGAGGACATCACGGTCCACGGTTCCTTTTGCCACCATAGGTGGGGTTCACCCGTCGCGCTCGGGAGACCGGGGGAAGCTGCCGCTCGAGTGAGTCGTACGGGCGGGCGCCGCGGCGTACGGCAGGCTGGATTCGTTGGCTCACCTGACGGCTGAGAGGTGACGGTGGACGCGGACCGATGGACACAGGCCGTACGCGGGCAGCTCGCGCCCGGCAGGCTGCTGCCGCTCGGCGACGTCGCGGACGGCGCCTGGATCGTGGAGTCGGCCGCGGCGGGCGCGCTGCGCCGGGCGGCGGCCGCGGCCGTGCCGGACGCCCGCCTCGGCGCGCTCCGGCTCTCGCTCGCCGACCCGGCGTCGGCGGCCGGGCCCGCCGTACCGCCCCCGCCGAGCGCCCTCCCGGTGGGACCGCTGCGCGTGGTGGCGGACTTCGCGGCCGCGCTCGACCGGCCGCTGCCGGTGGTCGCGGACGAGCTGCGCAGGGCGGTACGGACCGCGGCCTCGGGGACGCTCGGAGCGGCGGTCGAGTCGGTCGACCTGCGGGCGACGGAGCTGCTGGAGGGCCTGACGGCCCAGGCGGCCGTTCCGGAGGAAGAGCCTCCCGACCCCGAGGGGGACGCGGGGGTCGTCCGGGCCGTGCTCTCCGTGCCGGGCGTGGCGGGCCTGGTGCCGCTCTTCGGGCGGGCGGTGCGGATCGACGACGGCGAGGGGAAGTGCCACGCGCAGGCGCAGTTCGCCGTGACGGAGGGGCGCCGTGCGCTGGAGACGGTGCGTGAGGTGCGGGCGGCCGTGGCCGGGGTGCTGGCGGGGCGTACGTCCGGCCCGGTGACGGTGGCCGCGGTGGTCACGGGGGTGCTCCCGGCCCGGCCCTCCCGGCCCTCGGACACCGGACGTGGCGGTCCTTTCCGCGGATAGACTTCCCGGGTTGTTGATCAAGGGGGGTCACCGATGGCGAGAAGACAGCCGCGTCCACGTCAGCCGCAGTGGGGGCCGGGCTTTCCGCCGGTGCCCCGGGTGCCGAACCGCCGGAGCGGCTGCCTCGGCGCCTTTCTCCGGTCCGCGCGGGTCAAGGCCGATTCGATCTTCACCGCATCCGGCCCGGGGCGTGTCATGGACCCGACGATCGACAGGGTGCAGAAGGGCCGCGCCCTCATCGGCGCCGCGGCCTCGTTCCTGCTGATCTGGACGTACGGCATAGACGGCGGCTGGAGCGGGGTCTTCAAGGACGGCGTCAGCAAGCTCTTCCTGGCCCCGCTGATCCTCATCCTGGTGGGGCCGCTCGTGATCCTGGGCTTCATCCGGTACGCCCCGGCCGAGCACCGCCCGCTGCTGCGCTCCCGGCTGCGCCATCCGCTGAAGGCCGTCGGCTGGTACGTGGGCGCGGTGGCCGCCTCCGTGGCCTGCCTCTACACCGTCAGCCAGAGCGGCCGTTGCATGGCGATGCTGGGCGGCACCGCCGGAATGCTGGGGGCGGCGGTGGTGCCGCTCGTGCTGCTGCCGGTCCTGCTGTGGATGGCGGCGTTCCTGTTCTTCTCCTCCGGCGCGGCCGCGCGGTACGCCTTCAACACCGCCGATGTGCACGCGGCCCTCCCGGCCGTGCTGACCGTGGTGCTGGTCTGGGTGCTCAATCTCGTCTCGCTGGGCGACGGGCTGCCGAACGGGCCGCTGCTGGTGAAGATCGCCGCGTTCCTCGGCGGACCGCTGTCGGTCACGGCCGTCTCCTGCTGGGAGCTGCGCCATCTGCGGACGCGCTACGGAGTGCGCGTCCGGGGCTGAGGGGGGGGGGGGGGGGGGGGGGGGGGGGGGGGGGGGGGGGCCCCCCCCCCCCCCCCCCCTCGGCCGGGCCTCCCCGCCGCCGTGCTCCGGCGGCAAGCTGGGCGCACCGCGGTGATCCGCGGACCCGGAAC
>NZ_JBVHLW010000033.1:46095-68698 GCF_055558795.1 Streptomyces sp. NPDC025618
TTCTCTCCCCCTCCCCCCCCCCCCCCCCCCCCCCCGCCCCCCCCCCCCCTCCCCCCCCCCCCCTCTCCCCCCCCCCCCCCCCCCCCCCCCCCCCCCGCTCGGGTTCACTCCCCCAGCCCGGCGAGGTCCCGCAGCCGGCGGGCCTGGGCCTGGCGCTCGGCGGCGCGCTGCGCCTCGTACGTACGGCCGGCGGCGTCGCGCAGCAGGGCCTTGGTCTCGACGACGGCGTCGCGGGGCGCGGCCAGCAGGGCCGCGGCCAGGTCCTGGACGGCGGCGTCGAGCTCGGCGGCCGGGACGACGAGGTTGGCGAGGCCCGTGCGCTCGGCCTCCTCGGCGTGGACGAAACGGCCCGTGGCGCAGATCTCCAGGGCGCGGGCGTAACCCACCAGCGACAGCAGCGGGTGGGTGCCGGTGAGGTCCGGCACCAGGCCCAGGCTGGTCTCGCGCATGGCGAACTGGACGTCGTCCGCGCAGACCCGCAGGTCACAGGCGAGGGCCAGCTGGAAGCCCGCGCCGATGGCGTGGCCCTGCACGGCGGCGATGGAGACGATGTCGTTTCGCCGCCACCAGGTGAACGCCTCCTGGTAGGTGGCGATCTCGGCGTCGAGCGCCTCGTCGGAGCCGCGCGCGAGATCGAGGAAGGACGGCTCACCGTCGAAGCCCTCGGGGGTGAACGCCTGCCGGTCGAGGCCCGCGGAGAAGGACTTGCCTTCCGCGCGCAACAGCACGACCCGCACGCTCCCCGGCAGCAGCCGTCCGGCCTCGGCCAGCCCCCGCCACAGCGCGGGCGACTGAGCGTTGCGCTTGGCGGGGTTGGTGAGAGTGACGGTGGCCACCGCGTCATCCACGGTGAGCTGTATGCCGTCCTGGTCGAGCAGGGTCTTGGGGGCGGTCATCGGGGCCTCCGAATCGGCAGCAGTCGCGCAGCGGTTCGCGCTATGTTGACTGCACAGTAACCACCCGGTCGACTGCTCGACCGACCGGGTGGCACTGCCCACACCGACGGTGCCCTTGGGGTGCGCGACGTCAGGCCGAGGCGGCCTTCTTGCCGCGCGTCGCTCCGCCGCGACCGCGAAGGATCACGCCGGATTCGCTGAGCATCCGGTGGACGAAGCCGTAGGAGCGGCCGGTCTCTTCGGCCAGCGCCCTGATGCTCGCACCGGAGTCGTACTTCTTCTTCAGGTCTGCCGCGAGCTTCTCGCGCGCGGCGCCGGTTACCCGGCTGCCCTTCTTCAGAGTCTCGGCCACCCGTGCCTCCTCATGGGAGATGCGCCTCTTGACTCTCATGATCACCCCTACGCGGCCTCCTGGCCACCCATTCGACAAGGTCCATGAGATGAGGTTTCCCCGTTTTCGGGCCGCGACAGGGCTGGGAACAGGCGATTCCGAAGAGTCCTGGTCGTACGGCCGTACGGGTGGCGGAACGAAGCGGCAGGTCAGGCGGGGCAGCCGCGTTCCGTGGTGCGAACACCCCGGCGCACGGCACTGGGCGTGCGCCGGAGCGCTCGACAGCATCGCGGTACGAGCCCTACTCACTCAGATGATGGATCACCTGTCGGCCGAATGATCGGGACAGCACCGAGCGGACGCCGATCAAGCGCCCGGCGGGGCCCCGCCGGGGCGGGGCCGACCGGGTCCGGCTGGGGTCAGGCGAGGGTCAGCCGCGGGTCAGGCGAGGGCGACGAGGTCCGCGTAGTCCGGGCCCCAGAGGTCCTCGACGCCGTCCGGGAGCAGGATGATCCGCTCCGGCTCCAGCGCGTCGACGGCGCCCTCGTCGTGGGTCACCAGGACCACGGCGCCCTTATAGGTGCGCAGCGCGCCCAGGATCTCCTCGCGGCTGGCCGGGTCGAGGTTGTTGGTGGGCTCGTCCAGCAGGAGGACGTTGGCGGAGGAGACGACCAGCGTGGCCAGGGCCAGGCGGGTCTTCTCGCCGCCGGAGAGCACGCCGGCGGGCTTGTCGACGTCGTCGCCGGAGAAGAGGAAGGAGCCCAGCGTCTTGCGGACCTCGACGAGGTCGAGGTCGGGGGCGGAGGAACGCATGTTCTCCAGCACCGTGCGGTCCGGGTCGAGCGTCTCGTGCTCCTGGGCGTAGTAGCCGAGCTTCAGGCCGTGGCCGGGGGTGACCTGGCCGGTGTCGGCCTTCTCGGCCCCGGCGAGCAGCCGGAGCAGCGTGGTCTTGCCCGCGCCGTTGAGGCCCAGGATGACCACGCGCGAGCCCTTGTCGATGGCCAGGTCGACGTCGGTGAAGATCTCCAGCGAGCCGTAGGACTTCGACAGGCCCTCGGCGGTGAGCGGGGTCTTGCCGCAGGGCGCGGGCTCCGGGAAGCGGAGCTTGGCGACCTTGTCGGAGGCGCGCACCGCCTCCAGGCCCGAGAGCAGCTTCTCGGCGCGCTTGGCCATGTTCTGCGCGGCGACCGTCTTGGTGGCCTTGGCGCGCATCTTGTCGGCCTGCGAGTTGAGGGCCGCGGCCTTCTTCTCGGCGTTCTGCCGCTCGCGCTTGCGGCGCTTCTCGTCGGCCTCGCGCTGCTGCTGGTAGAGCTTCCAGCCCATGTTGTAGACGTCGATCTGGGAGCGGTTCGCGTCGAGGTAGAAGACCTTGTTGACGACCGTCTCGACCAGGTCGACGTCGTGGGAGATCACGATGAAGCCGCCGCGGTAGGTCTTGAGGTAGTCCCGCAGCCAGGCGATCGAGTCGGCGTCGAGGTGGTTGGTGGGCTCGTCGAGGAGCAGGATGTCGGCGTCCGAGAAGAGGATCCGGGCCAGCTCCACGCGGCGGCGCTGACCGCCGGAGAGCGTGTGCAGCGGCTGGCCGAGGATCCGGTCGGGCAGGCCGAGGCTGGCGGCGATGGTCGCGGCCTCCGCCTCGGCGGCGTACCCGCCCTTGGTGAGGAACTCGGTCTCCAGGCGCTCGTACTTCTTCATCGCCTTCTCGCGCGTGGCCCCCTTGCCGTTGGCCATGCGCTCCTCGTTCTCCCGCATCTTGCGCAGGACGGAGTCGAGGCCGCGGGCGGAGAGGATCCGGTCACGGGCGAGGACGTCGAGGTCGCCGGTGCGCGGGTCCTGCGGCAGATAGCCGACCTCACCCGAGCGGGTGATGGTGCCGCCGGCGGGCATGCCCTCGCCGGCGAGGCACTTGGTGAGGGTCGTCTTGCCCGCGCCGTTGCGGCCGACGAGGCCGATGCGGTCGCCACGGGCGATGCGGAAGGAAGCGGACTCGATGAGGACGCGGGCGCCGGCGCGCAGCTCGATGCCGGAAGCGGTGATCACGGAATTACTCCTGAGCGGAAGGGACGGCGGTGGGGACGGGGGTGAACACACCCGCGCGCGAGCACGCCCGCGCGGTCATGCGCGGGGCCGGGCGGCGGGGTGGGGACCGGCGCCGTCTAATGCACGAGGAGGAATGCCATACGGACCAGTCTAACGGGGGCGCGCAAGCGGGTTTCCCGGTGTGCCCGTGGCGGTCCGGCGGCCCGCCGGGGTAGGCATGGGCGCGACCGGCCGCCGGTGCCCACGACGCCACCCCGGAAGGGCACACAACGGACGGCGCACGGATACTCGGGGTGGAGAGGCGGTAACCGCATGCAGTTCGACGACGACGCGGACCTGGACACGTCCCAGGTGCAGGACTCCCGGGGCGGTGGCATCCCGGGCGGCGGCCTGACCATCGGCGGCGGGATCGTGGGGCTGATCGCCCTGGTGCTGGGGCTCTTCTTCGGCATCGGCCCGCAGGAGCTCGGGCTCTCCTCCGGGCCGTCGGCGTCGGCGAGTTCGAGCACCGGCGAGCAGGTCTCCCAGCACTGCCGCACCGGGCGCGACGCCAACACCAAGGAGGACTGCCGGATCGTCGCCGTGGTCAACAGCGCCCAGTCCTTCTGGACCCAGGAGTTCGCCCGCCGTTCGCGCACCTACACCCCGGCGTCGACCGTCTTCTTCACCGGCCGGACCGACACCGCCTGCGGGGCCGCGACCTCGGCGGTCGGCCCCTTCTACTGCCCCGGTGACCGCAAGGTCTATCTCGACCTGGGCTTCTTCAGCGAGCTGCACAGCAAGTTCGGGGCCAGCGGCGGGCCCTTCGCCCAGGCGTACGTCGTCGCGCACGAGTACGGGCACCACATCCAGAACCTGCTGGGCACGCTCGGCCGCGCGCAGGACCGCAAGACCGGCGCGGGGAGCAACTCCGTCAAGGTCGAGCTCCAGGCCGACTGCTACGCCGGGGTGTGGGCCAAGCACGCCACCACGACGCCCGAGAAGTCCACCGGGCGCCCGCTGCTCACCCAGCTGACGAAGGCGGACATCGACGACGGGCTCTCCGCGGCGGCCGCCGTCGGCGACGACCGGATCCAGGAGAAGTTCCAGGGGCGGGTCACGCCGGAGAGCTGGACGCACGGGTCCGCGGCGCAGCGGCAGCAGTGGTTCACGACGGGGTACGCGTCGGGGGATCTGGGGCGGTGCGACACGTTTCGCTAGCCGCTCGGGCTGACCGGGGCTTCCGGGTGCCTCGGCGTTGTCGGGTGCGCCGCCGTTTCGCCTGCGGCGGGCTTTGTTCCCCAGCCCCGCCCCTTCCCGGCTGCGTCTGATGTGCGGCTCCGCCGCGTGGGGGCAAGCCCCCAGACCCCCAGCAACACGCTTCGCGCGTTGTCCTCAGACTCCCCAGCTACCTCCCCCAGACTCCGTCCGGGGGTGCCCCCAGGGGTGCCCCCAACGGGCTGATCTGGCTGAGCTCAGCCAGATCAGCCCGTCCGGCGTTGGCTACGCCCCTCCCACGTGGACCTGGAAAGCCGCTCTGCGCATCGCCTTCGCCAGGGCCGGGTCCGGGTGGGCCGCTGCCAGGGCCACCAGGACCTGGACCGTGCGGGGGTGCCCCACCGCCCGTACCTCCTCCAGAAGGCCCGGGACCGTGCCCTGGACCGCCGAGTCCAGGTGGCGGACCAGCAGGCGGCTCTCGCCGTGGTCGGCGACGGCCGCGGCCGTGTCGACCCACAGCCAGGTCGCCTCCTCACGGGTGAGGACCTCGGCCGCCTGCTCCGGGTCCCGGCCCTCGTGCTCGGCGAGCCACAGCAGGGCGTACGGGCGCAGGCACGGTTCCTCGGCGGCCGCCCGTACGGCGGGCTCGGCGGGGGCGCCCACCGCGCGCAGGGCCTCGAAGGCCAGGCCGCGGACGAGGGCGTCGTCACCGCGCGCGGCGTCGAGGAGCTCGCTGAGGGCGCTGCGCGTGGGCCGGGCGGCGAGCCAGGCGCGGTACTCGGCGCGGGCCGGGCCCGGGGTGAGATCGGCGCAGCCGCGCAGCATCGCCTCGGCGGACAGCTCGATGTGCCCGGCCGGGCTCTGCGCGGCCACACAGATCTGTTCGAGCTTGACCCAGACCGCCCAGTTGCCGAGCGGGGTCAGGACGGCCTCCGGGCTGTCGCCGGCGCCCTCCCGCATGACGAGCGCGCCGACGGCGGCGAGCCCTTCGAGCGCCCAGTCGAGCAGCCCGGCGAGCGGGTCGCCACCGCTCGGGGCGGGGGTCACGGCGGGTCCGGCGGCCGGCTCCGGGCCGTCGTACGGAATCTCGCAGCGCTCGGCGCGGATCTCGGCGACGCGCTGCTGGAGCAGGTCCAGGAGCATCGCCACGGAGACGGGTCCCGCCGAGAGATGCATCACGGACAGCAGCTGGGGGGCGGCCTCCACGACCTCGGCGGCGATCGTCGCGTCCGCGCCCGCGGGCACGGGGTGGGCGAGCGACCACGCGTCGAAGAGGGCGACCCAGCCACGCAGCACGGCGCCGTCGTCACGGTCCCACGCCTGGAGGCGCCAGCCCGGACGCGCGGTGTCGCCGTGCAGTTCGATGAGCCCGGCGAGGCGGGCGCGGTCCCAGTCCATGCGCACCTGGTGGGCCGTCAGCCGCAGGGCGTCGGCGGCCCGCTCGGCCGCCCTCTCCGCGAGGCCCCCGGCCGTGGCCGGGCGCAGGGTCGTGCCGCGGCCGCGCTCGGCGGCCGCCCAGCGGGCCACACGGACCGCGCCCGTGAGGCTGCCTCTCGCCTGCCGGGCGAGTTCCGCCGGTGCCGGAGTGCCCGCGGGCGGGCGGGGCGCCGGGCGGGAGCCTCGGTTCGCCACGGCCCGGCGGGCAGCGGCGATCGGCTGTCGGGGGACCAGTCTGAGCCGGGAGTCGCGCGGAGTACGGGACGTCACAGGAGCAGTCTTGCCGTTGACGCTCCGAAAACCCAATCGGAATCAACTGTCCACCTTCGGACCAGCGCCGCAAGACGTTCGGAAAGGGCCGGTAACGACCGGTGGAACCGCTCACATCAGGGGCGTGAGGAAGCGGCGGAGAGCCTCTTCGTAAGCCGCTGGATGAGCGTTCCACATCCCGGCGTGCGGGGCGTGCCGGACGGCGCGCAGGTGTATCAGTTCCGGTCGCCGCGCGACGAGTTCACGGGAGTGCGCCCAGGGCGCGAGGGTGTCGTCGGGGCCGTGCAGGAGCAGTACGGGAACGGTCAGCCGGGCGGGGTCGGTGGCGGCGAAGAGGGTGTCGGCACCCAGTCCCGTCCGCCCCTCCGCGGCCCGGACCGCAAGCGGAAGCAGTGCGGCCGGTGTGTGGCGGTACGCGGCGCAGGTGCGGACGAGTGCCTGCCAGTCGAGGACCGGGGAATCCATGATCACGCCCGCGACGCGCCGCGCCAGCGCCGAGTCGAGGGCGGCGAGGAGCGCCATGGTGGCGCCCGTGGACCAGCCGTGCAGGACGATCCGGCGGGCCCCGTAGCGCACGGCGTAGCGGATCGCGGCGTCGAGATCACGCCATTCCGCGGCGCCGAAATGGCTGATGCCTTCCGTTGGGCGGGGGGCGCCGGGGTCACCGCGGTAGCCGAGGGCGAGGACGGGCAGCCGCATCCGGCTGAGGAACGGCATCACGACCATGGGGTGCTCGCGGGTCGCGCCGAGGCCGTGCACCGCGATCACCCAGGTGGCGCGGTCGCCCGGCACGAACCAGGCGGGCAGCGGGCCGAGTTCCCCCGGCACCTCGACGTCGGCGTGGTCGAGACCGAGGGCGTCGCGGGGGTTGCCCGCGTACACCTGCGGCGTGAGCCGCACGCGCGCCCCGGGCTCCAGCACGCCGTGCGTCACGCGCTCCAGGCGGCGTACGACGCAGTCGGCGGGGTGCGGCTCGCCCGCGACGGGCCCTCCGACGACGGCGTGCACGCCGGGTGCGCTGAGTCCGTACGTCCCCGGGCGCTGCGCCTCGACGCTGCGGGTCAGGGTGACGGTGTCATTGCCGACGGCGTGGACGACGAGCTCCGGGGCGTCCGGCAGGGGGCTGCCCGGGCGGGGTTTGAGCGCAGCGTCGGAGGCGTACCGTCCGGCCGCTATGGCGGCCGCTCCGGCACCTAGTACGGTCGTGGCGGCCAGGGCCGCCGCTCTCGCCGGGTGCACGTCTTCAGTGTGAGCGCGTGGTGAGGCTCTGGCCAGTGGGGGGCTTCGCCCCGCGGCCCCTTTCTGCTCCTGCGGCGCTTTCTTTCCCCCACCCCGCCCCTTCCCGAAACCGGGGAGACCCCGGACCCCAGCGACCTTCGGTCGCGTCCTCAAACTCCCCCAGCCACCTCCCCCAGACTCCGTCCGGGGGTGCCCCCAGAGGTGCCCCCAACGGGCTGAGTGTGCTGGCTACGGTCCGCGCAATCCAGCCCGTCCGGCGATTGAGGACAACGCGCGAAGCGTGTTGCGGGGCCCGGGGCGCGCCCCAGGAGCGAACCCCCGCTTACCCCTTCCCCTGCCCGTACCCCCGAAGCTTCCCCATCGCCTCCTCGAGCTGCGGGAGAGTCAGCAACGCCGGCCCGCCCCCCGGCACGGCCGCCGACGTCAGCCACACCCGGCACATCCACTCCAGCTGAGCGGTCCGGTCGTACGCCTCGTCGAGGGTCGCGCCGTGAACGACCGTGCCGTGGTTCCGCAGGAGGCAGCCCGTGCGGTCCTCCAAGGCCCGGAGCATGTTGCTGGCGAGTTCGTCCGTGCCGTAGAGCGCGTAGTCGGCGACCCTCACCGGACCACCCAGCGCCCCCGCCATGTAGTGGACCAGCGGCAGCTCGTCGACCAGGCCCGCGGCCGCCGTCGCGTGGACGGCGTGGGTGTGCACGACGGCCGCCGCGTCGGTGGAGCGGTAGACGGCCAGGTGCATGGGGAGCTCGCTGGTGGGGGTCAGCTCGCCGAGGACCTGGCGGCCGTCGAGGTCGACGCCGACCGCGTCCTCGGGGCGGAGCCGGTCGTACGGGACGCCGGTGGGCGTGACAAGAACGACATCGCCGACCCTCGCGGAGACGTTGCCGGAGGTGCCGACCACCAGTCCGTCCGCCACGGTGCGGCGGGCGGTGGCCACGACCTCGGCCCAGGCCCGCGCGATGTCGTCGCTCGTGCCGCCGTCGTCACCCTGTGCTGTGTTCGATATGCGCATCGCCATCCCCCTCCGGTTCACGTCACTACTCGGTCCGACCCAGTTCACCTTCCGTTCACCCAGGGTCTTTACGGTCACCGCTGTACTGACCATCGAGCTGATTGCCTGGGTGAATGGAACACATCACGCTTCTCATCGGGATCGTGATCGTCACGGCCTTGGTGTTCGACTTTACGAACGGCTTCCACGACACGGCCAACGCCATGGCCACCACCATCTCCACCGGGGCGCTCAAGCCCAAGGTCGCGGTGGCGATGTCGGCGGTTCTCAATCTCGTCGGCGCGTTCCTGTCCGTCGAGGTCGCCAAGACCATCTCCGGGGGCATCATCGACGAGAGTGCCGGGATCAGACCCGAAGTGATCTTCGCGGGGCTGATCGGCGCGATCGTCTGGAATCTGCTGACGTGGCTGGCCGGTCTGCCCTCCAGTTCCTCCCACGCCCTCTTCGGCGGCCTGATCGGCGCGACCATCGTGTCCGTCGGTTTCAACGCGGTGAACGCCGACAAGGTCGTCATGAAGGTCCTCATCCCGGCCGTCGCGGCGCCCATCGTGGCGGGCATCGCCGCCATGGTCGCCACCCGGCTCACCTACCGGCTCGCCAAGGGCCGTGACGAGAAGGAGACCGCCAAGGGCTACCGCGCCGGGCAGATCGCCTCGGCCGCCCTGGTCTCCCTCGCCCACGGCACCAACGACGCGCAGAAGACGATGGGTGTCATCACCCTCGCGCTCGTGACCGGCGGCGTCGTCGCCCCGCACTCCGACCCGCCGCTGTGGGTCATCGTCTCCGCGGGCCTGGCCATCGCGCTCGGTACGTACCTGGGCGGCTGGCGCATCATCCGTACGCTCGGCAAGGGCCTCACCGACATCCAGCCGCCGCAGGGCTTCGCCGCCCAGACCGGCGCCGCGACCGTGATCCTCGCCTCCTCGCACATCGGCTTCGCCCTCTCCACCACCCAGGTCTGCTCCGGCGCGATCATGGGCTCCGGCCTCGGCCGCAAGGGCGGCGTGGTGCGCTGGTCGACCGCGGGCCGGATGGCCGTCGCCTGGTGCCTGACGCTCCCGGCCGCGGGCATCGTCGCCGGTGGCGCCGCGTTCCTCGCCGACCAGGGCGACTGGGGCGTCACCACCGTCGCCGTGCTCGGCCTGCTGGTGTGCGGCGCGATCTACGCCGCTTCCCGCCGCAAGCCGGTCACCCACGACAGCGTCAACGAGGTCCAGCCGGAAACGGCGGAGCCGGCCGGTGTGGTCACCGCCGCGCTCCAGGCCGTCGCCCCGCCGCCGGCCGGCCCCGTGACCGCCGCCCCGGTGGTCGCCGTCTCCTCCGAAGCCGGGCGCACCCCCGCCGCCGCGGCGAGCTAAGGAATCCACACCATGCACATCGACTGGGCAGCTCTCGGTCAGGTCTTCGGCGTCAGCGTCGTGGTGACCGTCGGATTGGTCGGCGTCTTCACGCTCGGGATCGTGGGCACGTCCCGCCCTGCGGGCGGGGCGGCTCCGGGGGGTCTGGCGCGGTCCGGGGCGTATGCGTGCTTTGCGCTGTGCGCGGCGGCTGTGGGGTACGGGATCTTTTTGATCGTGGGGTAGGTGGGTTGCCGCCTGCGGCGGGGCTTTTCCCCTACCCGCCCCTTCCCGAAACTGGGGCTGTCGCCCCAGACCCCGCAACACGGCTTCGCCGCGTTGCCCTCAAACTCCCCCAGCTACCGCTGGGAGGTGCCCCCAACGGGCTGAATATCAGCCCGTCCGGCGTTTGAGGACGCGCCCGCAGGGCGCTGGGGGTCCGGGGGTCTCCCCCGGTTTCGGGAAGGGGCGGGGCTGGGGCACAAGCCCGCCGCAGGCGCGGCGGACCCGCACCCGGCAACGGCCCCGCCACCAAAGCCCCGCTCACCCGCCCCCAGGGAAGTTGACGCCCGTTCACACCCCATGGTGGACTTCCGGGGCCAAACGGCGACAGCAGAGGAAGCCGGTGCGAGTCCGGCGCGGTCCCGCCACTGTCACCGGGGAGCGTCTCCCCCATCGGAGTGCCACGGCCCGCACTCGCGGGCGGGAAGGCCGGGGCGGCGTCGATCCGGGAGCCAGGAGACTCTGGTCGCCGGTCACGTCGAGCCAGGGCGCGGACCCTGAGTGAGGACACATCGCCATGTCCGGCTGCCGCCGACCATCCCGTTCCCCCGGATCCAGGTACCACGCGACGGCGGTCTGATCCGATGCGCGCCGATCACCTCGGTTTCGCCTGCGGTGCCACGCTCGGCTTTCTCGGCGACCTCGCTCTCGGCGACCCCCGCCGCGGCCACCCCGTGGCCGCTTTCGGACGTGCCGCGCAGGCCGTGGAGCAGCGGCTGTGGCGCGACCACCGCGGTCATGGCGCCCTGCACACGCTGCTGTGCGCGGGCGGCACCGTGGCCGCCGCCGGTGCGCTGGCCCGTGCCGTACGCCCCTCCCCCGCCGCCACGGTCGCCCTGACCGCCGCCACCACCTGGGCCGTGCTCGGCGGCACCTCGCTGGGCCGTGAGGCCCGCGCCATCGGGGGCGCGCTCGCCGTGGGCGACCTGGAGGTCGCCCGGGAGCGGCTGCCCCATCTGTGCGGGCGCGACCCCGAGGCGCTGGACGGTCCGCAGCTGGCCCGCGCCGTCGTGGAGTCCGTCGCGGAGAACACCTCCGACGCCGTCGTGGGCGCCCTCGTCTGGGGTGCGCTGGGCGGTGTTCCGGGGCTGGCCGGCTTCCGCGCCGTCAACACCCTGGACGCGATGGTGGGCCACAAGTCGCCCCGCTACCGCCGCTTCGGCTGGGCCTCGGCCCGGCTCGACGACGTCGTCGGCTGGCCCGGCGCCCGGCTCACCGCCGCCCTCGCCGTGCTCGCCGGGCCCGACCCGCGGGGCGCCTGGCGGGTGGCCCGGCGCGACGCGTCCCGGCACCCGAGCCCCAACGCGGGCCCGGTGGAAGCCGCGTTCGCGGGGGCGCTCGGTGTGCGCCTCGGCGGCACCCTCGCCTACAAGGGCCGCGTCGAGCACCGCCCCGTCCTGGGCGCGGAGAACCGCCCGGTGGAGGCCGCCGACATCGAGCGCGCCGTACGCCTCTCCCGGCGGGTGTCGCTGCTGGCGCTGGGCGTCGCGATCGGGGTGCGGGCCGCCGTCTCCCGGGGCCGTGCGGCGGGCAGCCTTTTCCCAGATCGCCTTACGAGGAGGAGCCGGTGACAGCGGACAAGGGCGGGCCCACGGGCCCGCTGGGCGGGGGCCTGCTCGTGGCCGGGACGACCTCGGACGCGGGCAAGAGCGTGGTGACCGCCGGGATCTGCCGGTGGCTGGTCCGCAAGGGCGTCAAGGTCGCGCCGTTCAAGGCGCAGAACATGTCGCTCAACTCCTTCGTGACCCGCGAGGGCGCGGAGATAGGCCGCGCGCAGGCCATGCAGGCCGCCGCGGCCCGGGTGGAGCCGTCGGCCCTGATGAACCCCGTGCTGCTCAAGCCCGGCGGCGACCGCAGCAGCCAGGTGGTGCTGATGGGCAAGCCGGTGGGCGAGCTCAGCGCGCGCGGGTATTTCGGGACGTCCGAGGGGTCGTCCCCCGGGGGGACACGGCACTGGGGGCGCCAGGAGCGGCTGTTCGGCACGGTGACCGAGTGCCTGGAGGAGCTGCGGCGCACCCACGACGCCGTGATCTGCGAGGGTGCGGGCAGCCCCGCCGAGATCAACCTGCGGCGCACCGACATCGTCAACATGGGCATAGCCCGGGCGGCGCGGCTGCCGGTCGTCGTGGTCGGGGACATCGACAGGGGCGGGGTGTTCGCGTCGTTCTTCGGTACGACGGCGCTGCTGTCCCGCGAGGACCAGGCGCACATAGCGGGCTATCTGGTCAACAAGTTCCGGGGTGACGTGACGCTGCTGGAACCCGGCCTGGAGATGCTGCGCGACCTGACCGGGCGGCCCACGGTCGGCGTGCTGCCCTTCGCCCACGGCCTCGGCATCGACGAGGAGGACGGCCTGCGGGTGTCGATGCGCGGCGCGGTGCGCGAGTCGGTGGTCGCCCCGCCGCACGGCGCCGACGTGCTGCGCGTCGCCGTGTGCGCGGTGCCGCTGATGTCGAACTTCACCGATGTCGACGCGCTCGCCGCCGAACCGGGCGTGGTCGTACGGTTCGTGGACCGCCCGGAGGAGCTCCTCGACGCGGACCTGGTCGTCGTGCCGGGCACCCGCGGCACCGTACGGGCGCTCGCCTGGCTGCGCGAGCGCGGGCTGGCGGACGCGATCGCGCGGCGCGCGGCGGAGGGCCGGCCGGTGCTGGGCATCTGCGGCGGCTTCCAGCTGCTGGGCGAGCGCATCGAGGACGAGGTCGAGTCGAAGGCGGGCACGGTCGAGGGCCTGGGCCTGCTGCCGGTCCGGGTGCGGTTCGCGGTGGAGAAGACGCTGGCCCGGCCGGTCGGCGAGGCGCTCGGCGAGCGGGTGGAGGGCTACGAGATCCACCACGGTGTCGCCGAAGTGCTGGGCGGGGACGAGCCCTTCTTGGATGGTTGCCGTTCGGGCGCGGTGTGGGGTACGCACTGGCACGGCTCGCTGGAGAGCGACGGCTTCCGGCGGGCGTTCCTGCGGCGCGTCGCCGAGGCGGCGGCCCGGTCGTTCGTACCGGCGCCGGACACGTCGTTCGCGGCGCTGCGCGAGGAGCAGCTGGACCGGCTCGGCGATCTCATAGAGCAGCACGCGGACACGGACGCGCTGATGCGGCTGATCGAGGACGGGGTTCCGGCGGGGCTGCCGTTCATACCGCCGGGTGCGCCATGACCGGCCCCGCACCCGCGAACTCACCGGCCCCGCAGGCGCGGGGAAGGACGGACGTCACTCGAAGGAGCGGTCACCGCATGAGCACCACCTATCCGTTCACCGCGATCGTGGGCATGGACGACATGCGGCTCGGCCTGCTGCTCAACGCGCTCTCGCCCGCCATCGGCGGCGTGCTCGTACGGGGCGAGAAGGGCACGGCCAAGACGACCGCTGTCCGAAGCCTGGCCGCGCTGCTGCCCGAGGTCACGGCCGTCACCGGCTGCCGGTTCTCCTGCGACCCCGCGGCCCCCGACCCCACCTGCCCGGACGGCCCGCACGAGGGCGGCGCCCCGCACGCCCCGCGCTCCGCGCGCATGGTCGAGCTGCCGGTGGGCGCCTCCGAGGACCGGCTCGTCGGGGCACTCGACATCGAGCGGGCGCTGTCCGAGGGCGTGAAGGCGTTCGAGCCCGGCCTGCTGGCCGCCGCCCACCGCGGGGTGCTCTACGTCGACGAGGTCAATCTGCTGGGTGACCACCTCGTGGACTCGCTCCTCGACGCGGCCGCGACCGGCTCCTCGTCCGTCGAGCGCGAAGGTGTCTCCGTACGCCACGCCAGCCGCTTCCTCCTCGTCGGCACCATGAACCCCGAGGAGGGCGAGCTGCGCCCGCAGCTCCTCGACCGCTTCGGGCTGACCGTCGAGGTCGCCGCGTCCCGCGAGCCCGACGAACGCGTCGAGGTCGTACGCCGCCGGCTCGCCTACGACGAGGACCCGGCCGCCTTCACCGCCAAGTGGGCCGCCGAGGAGGACGCGCTGCGCGAACGCATCGCCGCCGCGCGCGCCCTGCTGCCGGCGGTGCGGCTCGGTGACGGGGCGCTGCGCCGGATCGCCGCGGTCTGCGCCGGGTTCGAGGTGGACGGCATGCGCGCCGACATCGTCACCGCGCGCACGGCCACCGCGCTCGCCGCGTGGGCGGGCCGTACGGACGTCGTGACCGAGGACGTACGGCAGGCCGCGCTGCTCGCGCTGCCGCACCGGCGGCGGCGCAACCCCTTCGACGCTCCCGGCCTGGACGAGGACAAACTCGACGAGATCCTGCGGCAGTTCGAGGACGACGAGCCGGAGCCCGAGCCCGACCCGGAGCCGGAGGGTCCGGACGACGGTCCCGGTGACGACGGCCCCGGCGGTGGCGAGCCGCCGCGGGACGCGGACGGGCCGGGCACCCCGGACGTCCCGGCGCAGGCCGAGTCGCCGGAGAACACCCCGGCGCGGCAGGAGAGTCCGGCACCCCAGGCCCCCGAGGCGCACGACGGGCAGGGCGCGGCCGACGGGCGGGAGCGCCCGGCGGAGGGCGGTGACGCCCCGGCGGTCGCCGCCGCGGACCCGTTCCGTACGCGCAAGTTCGACGTTCCGGGCCTGGGCGAGGGCGCGGACGGGCGGCGTTCGCGGGCGCGTACGGCGCACGGCCGGACGACGGGGGCCCGGCGCCCGCGGGGCGCGCTGGCGAAGCTGCATCTGGCGGCGACCGTCCAGGCGGCCGCGCCGCACCAGCGGGCGCGCGGGCGCGGCGGGCCGGGCCTGGTCGTGCATCGTGACGACCTGCGGGAGGCGGTGCGCGAGGGGCGCGAGGGCAATCTCGTGCTGTTCGTCGTGGACGCGTCCGGTTCGATGGCGGCGCGCAAGCGGATGGGCGCGGTCAAGGGCGCGGTGCTGTCGCTGCTGCTCGACGCCTACCAGCGCCGGGACAAGATCGGGATGGTCACCTTCCGGGGCGCGGGCGCGGAGGTGGCGCTGCCGCCGACGTCGTCGGTGGACGTGGGCGCGGCCCGGCTGGAGCGGTTGCCGACCGGTGGCCGTACGCCGCTGGCGGCGGGGCTGCTCCAGGCGCACGAGGTGCTGCGGGTGGAGCGGCTGCGTGACCCGTCGCGGCGGCCGCTGCTGGTCGTCGTGACCGACGGGCGGGCGACGGGCGGCCCCGAGCCGCTCGCGCGGGCGGCGCGGGCCGCGCGGCTGCTGGCGGGCGAGGGCACGGCGTCGGTGGTCGTGGACTGCGAGACGGGCCCGGTGCGGCTCGGGCTGGCGGGCGAGCTGGGCCGGGAGCTGCGGGGCCCGGTGGTCACGCTGGAGGAACTGCGCGCGGACAGCGTCTCCGCGCTCGTACGTACGGTGAGGAACACAAGCTCCAGGAGGGCCGCTTAATGCCGCAGGGACAGCCGACCGTCGTTCCGGACGACGGTCTCACCACGCGCCAGCGCCGCAACCGGCCGCTGGTCTTCGTCCACACGGGCATCGGCAAGGGCAAGTCGACGGCCGCGTTCGGGCTGGCGCTGCGCGCGTGGAACCAGGGGTGGCCGGTCGGGGTCTTCCAGTTCGTGAAGTCCGCGAAGTGGAAGGTCGGCGAGGAGCGGGCGCTGAAGGTGCTCGGCGACTCGGGCGAGGGCGGCACGGTCGCCTGGCACAAGATGGGCGAGGGCTGGTCCTGGGTGCAGCGTGACATCGCCTCCAGCGAGGAGGCGGCGCGCGAGGGCTGGGAGCAGGTGAAGCGGGACCTGGCGGCGGAGTCGTACAAGCTCTATGTGCTGGACGAGTTCGCGTACCCGATGCACTGGGGGTGGATCGACACGGACGAGGTGGTCTCGGTGCTGCGGGACCGGCCCGGCACCCAGCATGTGGTGATCACCGGCCGCAACGCCCCGCAGAAGCTGATCGACTTCGCCGATCTGGTGACGGACATGTCCAAGGTCAAGCACCCGATGGACGCGGGCCAGAAGGGCCAGCGGGGCATCGAGTGGTGAACGTCCCCCGTCTCGTCATCGCCGCGCCCGCCTCCGGGAGCGGCAAGACGACCGTCGCCACCGGCCTGATGCGGGCCTTCACGGACGCCGGGCTCACGGTGTCCCCGCACAAGGTCGGCCCCGACTACATCGACCCGGGCTATCACGCGCTGGCGACCGGCCGCCCCGGTCGCAATCTGGACGCCTATATGTGCGGGCCCGAGCGGATCGCCCCGCTGTTCCTGCACGGCGCGGCGGACTGCGATCTCGCCCTGGTCGAGGGCGTGATGGGCCTCTACGACGGGGCGAGCGGGCAGGGTGAGCTGGCGTCGACGGCGCATGTGGCGAAGCTGCTGAAGGCGCCGGTCGTGCTGGTCGTGGACGCGTCGTCGCAGTCGCGGTCGGTGGCGGCGCTGGTGCACGGCTTCGCCTCGTGGGACCCGGAGGTGCGGCTCGCGGGCGTGATCCTGAACAAGGTCGGCTCGGACCGCCATGAGGCGCTGCTGCGCGAGGCGTTGGCGGAGTCGGGGGTGCCGGTGCTGGGCGCGCTGCGGCGCGTGGCCGCGATCGACACGCCCAGCCGCCACCTCGGCCTGGTACCGGCGGCGGAGCGCAGCGCGGCGGCCCTGGATGCGGTGTCCGCGCAGGCGGCACAGGTACGCGAAGGCTGCGACCTCAAGGGCCTGCTGGCCCTGGCGCACAGCGCGCCGCCGCTGCCGGGGCCGGCCTGGGATCCGTCCGAGCCGTTGTGGGCAGGCGGTCCGCGGGGCGGAACGGGTGGGCACTCCCCGGTCACCGGGCCGCGCCATGACCAGGACCCGGGGCAGAGCCCTCCACACGGCGGAGCGGATCGCACGCGGCCGGGAAGGGGCGGGGCGCGGGAACAGAACCCCGTCGTCGCCGTCGCCGGCGGCCCCGCGTTCACCTTCTCGTACGCCGAGCACACGGAGCTGCTCACAGCGGCGGGCGCCGAAGTCGTCACCTTCGACCCGCTGCGGGACGAGCGACTGCCGGACCGCACCGCCGGGTTGATCATCGGCGGCGGCTTCCCCGAGATGTACGCCCCCGAGCTCTCCGCCAACGAACCGCTGCGCAAGGCCGTCGCCGCCCTGGCGGAGCAGGGCGCGCCCATCGCCGCCGAGTGCGCGGGCCTCCTCTATCTGTGCCGCTCGCTCGACGAGAAGCCCATGTGCGGCGTGCTGCCCGCGGCGGCCCGGATGTCGGGGCGCCTCACCCTCGGCTACCGCGAGGCCGTGGCCATCGCGGACAGTCCGCCGGCCGCGGCGGGCACGCGCGTACGCGGTCACGAGTTCCACCGCACGGTCGTCGAGCCGGGCACCGGTGTCACCCCGGCGTGGGGCATGACGCACCCAGAGCGCCGGGTGGAAGGCTTCGTGCAGGGCGGTGTCCACGCCTCGTACCTCCACACGCACTGGGCGGGCTCCCCCGGCACCGCGCACCGCTTCGTGGCGGGCGCGGCGCGGCGGTGACGTCAGCTCGCGAGGCCCACCACGAGCCAGATGAACGCCACTCCGGCCACCGTGCAGGCCAGGGTGGAGCGGGCGGGGTGCGGGTGGTGGGCCTCGGGGAGGATGTCGGAGGTCGCCAGATAGAGCAGCACCCCGCCGAAGAATCCGAGGTACATGCCGAGGAAGTGCTCCGGAAGGGTGAACAGCAGCGTCGAGGCGGCACCGGCGACGGGCGCGACGGCGTCGGCCCCGAGCATCACCAGGGCGCGGTGGCGCTCGTTCCCGTACAGGCCGGTGATCGTGTACGTGTTGAAGCCGTCGGCGAAGTCGTGGGCGATGACCGCGAGCCCGACGGAGGCGGCCATGGGGCTGTCGACCTGGAAGGCGGCGCCGATCGCGATGCCGTCCATGGCGCTGTGCCCGACGAGCGCCGCGGCGGCGGTGAGCCCCACCTGGGGGACGCGTCGCCGGTCGGTGACGCCGTGGTCGGCCCGGCGGACGGCGAGGAGCCGTTCGACGAGATGGGCGGAGAGGAAACCGAAAACGAAGCAGAGCAGGGCGACCGGCACCCCGAAGATCCGCCGCCCGGCGGCCTCCAGCGCCCCCGGCAGCAGGTCGAGGCCGACGACGCCCAGCATCAGCCCGCCGGCGAGCCCCAGGACGAGGTGGCGGCGGTCGGTGACCCGCTGGGCGGTCCAGCCGCCGAGCAGCGTCATCAGGAACGCGCCCAGGGCGACGACGACCGGCACCGGTCCACCACCCTTCTCGCGGCTGCCCCGCCTCCTGCTTACTGACCTCGCGCCCGTACCGCATGTCCACCGTCGCACGTCCCAGGAGAGCCGATGACCGCCCCCGCGCTCTACGTCGGTGTCGGCGCCCGGCGGGGTGCCGGGGCCGACGAGGTCCTCGCGCTGGTCGGGCGGGCGCTCGGCGAGGCGGGCGGCGGGGCGCCCGCGGCGCTGGCCACCGCCGAGGCGAAGGCCGGCGAGCCGGGGCTGCGCGAGGCCGCCGCGCGGCTCGGGGTGCCGCTCCTGTCGTACGGCGCCGGGGCGCTCGCCGCCGTCGCGGTGCCCAGCCCCTCGTCCGCCGTCCTCGCCGCCGTGGGCGTGCCGGGTGTGGCCGAGGCCGCGGCGCTGCTGGCCGCCGGCCCGCGGGGGGCGCTGGTGGTCGGCAAGCGGAAGTCGGCGCGGGTGACCTGCGCCGTCGCGCGCGGACCCGGGTGAGGGCGGCGGGCGAGACGTCAGTACCGTTTCCGGGTCGGGTCCTCGCACGGGCCCCGTCGGCGTCGAGGACCGGCGTCGAGCACAAGACAAGCGCAAGACAAGTACAAGAGAAGCACAAGAGAAGGTGGCCCGCGGCCATGCACACGCCCAGCGAACCCGACCTGCGGCACCACGGCGACGCCGAGGTGCGCGGCGGCGGCGCGGAGTTGACCGACCTCGCGGTCAACGTGCGCTCCGGCACGCCCCCGGAGTGGCTGCGGGAGCACATCGCGGGGTCGCTCGACGGGCTCGCCGCCTATCCGGACGGGCGGGCGGCGCGGCGGGCCGTGGCCGCGCGGCACGGGCTGCCGGAGGAGCGGGTGCTGCTGACGGCGGGCGCGGCGGAGGCGTTCGTGCTGCTGGCGCGGGCCCTGCCGGTGCGGCGGCCGGTGGTCGTGCACCCGCAGTTCACGGAGCCGGAGGCGGCGTTGCGGGCCGCCGGGCACACGGTGGAGCGCGTGCTCCTGGACGCGGCGGACGGCTTCCGGCTGGATCCGCGCGCGGTGCCCGGTGACGCGGACCTGGTGATCGTCGGCAACCCCACCAACCCGACGTCGGTCCTGCACCCCGCGCAGGCGCTGGCCCAGCTCGCCCGCCCGGGGCGGACCCTCGTCGTGGACGAGGCGTTCATGGACGCGGTGCCGGGCGAGCGCGAGTCCCTGGCATCGCGTACGGACCTGCCGGGCCTGGTCGTGCTGCGCAGCCTCACGAAGACCTGGGGCCTCGCGGGGCTGCGCATCGGCTACGTCCTCGCCTCGCCCGGCGCGATAGCGAAGCTGGAGCGGGGCCAGCCGCTGTGGCCCGTCTCCTCCCCCGCCCTCGCGGCGGCCGAGGTGTGCAGCGCGCCCCCGGCGCTCGCGGAGGCCGCCCACGCGGCACACCACCTGGCGTCGGACCGGGCCCATCTGGTCGCGGCGCTCGCGGAGTTCGAGGGGGTGCGCGTGCACGGCCCGGCGGCGGGCCCCTTCGTCCTGATCCGGCTGCCGGACGCGGTGACGGTCCGCTCCCGGCTGCGGGGGCTGGGCTTCGCGGTCCGCCGCGGCGACACGTTCCCGGGCCTGGGCCCGGAGTATCTGCGCCTCGCGGTCCGGGACCGCGCGACGACGGACCGCTTCACGGAGGCGCTCCGCTCGGTGCTCTCGGAGGATTAGGAGCCTGGTGCGGGCTTGTCCGCCGGGGGCGCCCCGCGGGCGTGTCCTCACGCGCCGGACGGGCTGACCGCCACCCGGGGGGCACATACGCGCCCGCCTCGGCCACTTCAAGCCCGTCCGGCACCTGAGGTGTGGTGCTACCTGCCACCCGCCGAGCGACGGCGGGCCGCGAAGAGGGCTCCCCCGCCCACGGCGACGAGCACGGCCGCCGCTCCCGCCACGTACGGCGTGGCCGAACCGCCGCCCGTCTCGGCGAGGTTCTTCGCGGCGGCCGGCGCGGCGGACGCGTGGGCCGCCGTCTGGGGTTTGACGTCCCCGCCGGGCGTGCCCTGCGCCGCGGCCGGGGTCTCGCACGTGGCCTCCGCAAGCGTCACCGAGCCCCGCACGTCGGCCACGTTCAGCTTCAGCGGGTTGACCGCGACGTCGAGCGCCAGCGCGCTCGCCGCCGCCGTGCGGGAGGTCGTGGCCGTCCTGGAGAGGTCGAGCCGCACTTCGCCGACGCCGGGCACCGCGACCTTCGTCGTGCCGTTCGGGGTGAGCGTGACCTTCCGGCCGAGCACCGAGACGCTGCCCAGGAGGTCCGAGGTGGCGGTGGGCTTCCTGCCCGCCTCGCACACGGCCGTGGAGGTGACCTGCTGGACCTCGATGAGCGCGAGGAGCGGCAGGCCGGGGACGTGCACCCGGGCGTGGACGAGACGCGCGTAGCCCTGTGCCTTGTTCCGGTCGGCGGTGGCGCGGGCGGTGGCGGTCTCGGCGCGCAGGACGTCGACGGGCTTGCCCTGTTCCACGCCGTCGAGCGTGACGGCGAGCGCCGTCCTGTCCGCGTCGGCCGGCGCGTGGACCTCGTTGAGGGAGGCGTGGAGCGGGACGTGGACGGTCTTGTCGAGCAGGGCGACGTCGAGCCCGGTGCGCAGGACGGCCGCGCCGGACTTGCCTTGGCCGCCGGAGCCGCTTCCCGTGGCGTGCGCGGGTCCGGCGACGACGGTCGCGGTCGCGGCGGCCGCCACCGCGAGCGCGGTGAGGCGGCGTGCGGGCATGCCGAAGGAAGGGCTGGTGGTGCTGGACACGTGTGTGGAACCCCCACAAGAGGCGTGATGCCGTCGGCGCGGTCCATGGGGGACATCGCCGCGCCGACGGCGGGACCCCGCCATATTTGACCTCTTGAGGGTGAACGGGCGGTCTCCTGGGGTCAGTTCACCCCAACGAGCAGGTTTCGTAGAGGCATTCGATTCGCCCGGCGCGTGAGTCGATTCCCGTCACACGCGTCGCCGCCGCGTGATCGGCCCGGCGGCCCCGCCCGCTGCCGTCCTCCCGGACGAAGACATCCGGTCGCGGTGGTCGCGTGGTCGTCACCACCCGCCGGGAAGACGGTGGCATGGTCGTCGCCGAAGGCCGCGCGGGGCGCGGGCAGTGTCGTTCGGTTCATGCGAACAGCTTCTCGGCGCGGGGCTCGCGGCGCGTCGGCCCAGGCGGCAGACCCCCTCCGCCGCAGGACTGATCCTTTTCTCGTCCCCGGGGCAGAACTCGCCGTACGCTTCTCGGCCTTGAGGAGGACGAACGCCCCTGACCGAGCGCGTGGACGGAGAGCGCCTGACCGGAAAGCGCGGCGGACGGCGAGCACGTGGACGGGACGGTCGCACGCGCGCATAGTGGAGCGGCATGGAGAGTCTCGCACCTGATCACTTCAGCCCCGGGGCCACGCATCTGAACACCGCCGCCTGGGGCCTGATCCCCACGGCCGCCGCCACGGCCATGACCGCTTCCGTCACCGCCGCCGCCGGGGGCCGGCCGCAGGAGCAGGCGTTCTCGGCGGCGGTGGAGGCGGTGCGCGCGGCCTACGGGCGGCTGCTCGGCGTGCCCGCGGCACGGGTGGCCACCGGGAGCTCGGCGGCGGTCTACTGCGGGCTGATCGCCCAGTCCCTGCCCTCCGGCGCCGAAGTCCTCGTCGCGGAGGGCGACTTCAGCTCGCTCGTCAATCCCTTCCACGCGCGCCCCGGCCTGAGGGTGCGCACCGTGCCGCTGGAGAAGACCGCCGACGAGGTGCGGCCCGGCACGGCCCTGGTCGCGGTGAGCGCCGTGCAGTCGGCGGACGGCCGGATCGCGGATCTCGACGCGATCGGCGCGGCCGCCCGCGCCCACGGCGCCCGCACACTGATCGACGTCAGCCAGGCCGCGGGCTGGCTCCCCGTCGACGCGGCGGCCCACGACTACACGGTCTGCGTCGGCTACAAGTGGCTGCTGTGCCCCCGCGGCACCGCCTTCCTCACCGTGCCGGAGGATCTCGGCGGCCTCGTCCCGGTGTTCGCGGGCTGGGTCTCGGGCGAGGACCCGTGGGAGAGCTGCTACGGGCGCGTCGAGCCGATGGCCGCGTCCGCGCGCCGCTTCGACGAAAACGTGCCCGTCTTCTCCTATGTGGCCGCCCGCGAGAGTCTTCGCCTGGTGGAGTCGCTCGGTACGGCGCGCGTCGGGGCGCACGACGTGGCGCTCGCCGACCGCTTCCGCGCGGGGGCCGCCGCGCTCGGTCATGCGCCGGTGGAGGCGGCCGGTTCCGCGATCGTGGCGGTGCCGGGCCTCGGGGGCGCGGTGGAGCGGCTCGCGGCCGCGGGGGTGCACGTGAGCTCCCGCGCGGGTGGTCTCCGTGCGGCGTTCCACCTCTACAACACGGCCGCCGACGTGGACCGGCTGCTGGAAGCGCTGTGAAGCGGGGGGGGGGGGGGGGGGGGGGGAAGGGGGGGGTCGCTGCCGCCGCCCCCCCCCCAACAAAGAGAGAGGAGGAGCCC
>NZ_JBVHLW010000034.1:0-21768 GCF_055558795.1 Streptomyces sp. NPDC025618
TGAGTTGCCTGCGCGTCACACCCGACGTCCTACCAGGTTCCGCCCCCGGACGGAGGCAGAACCCGAGATTGATCACGACCTCACACAGTCCCTAGTCGCCGCTCCCGGCCAGGGCCTTGCGCGCCTTCTCGATGTCCGCGTCGAGACCGGCCTGGTCCGGCACCGGCGGCAGCATGCCAGGGTCACGGAGCCGCTGGATCAGCTTGTCGAGGTAGAGCTGCCGTTCCTCGCGGGACTGGCTCGGTCCGTGCAGTGCCGCTTGCCACGATTCCTCGGTCCAGCGGCCGATGCTGACCTCCTGCTTGATGAATTCCTCGTTGTACTGCTTCGACCGCTCCACGAGCGCGTCCCGGATCGCGGCGTCGAACCGCTCGCGCAGCTTCCGCGGCAGCTCCTTGATCTGTTCGCGGGCCTTGCGCTCGGTGCTCCACTTGAGAAGTTTCCTGGCCTCGGCGGAGGCGCCGCCCTTGTCGATGCCGGCCATCTTCTCGGCGGCGTTGTGCAGGATCACGGCCTTTTCCGCTTCGAGCTGCTGGCCCTCCATCTCGGTGGCCGACTTCACCAGTTTCCGCAGGCCGTCGGCGCGGAAGTCGTCGAGGGTCTTCTTCCAGGCGTCGTCACGGGCCTGCTGGAACACCGTGATCGAGGGAATCTGCGCCTCCTTCCACTTGTCGGTGAAATAACGGGCTCCGTGGAGGGTGAGCCCGGCCGGCCACAGCGGGCTGACCAGCAGCGCGTCGGCCCCGAAACAGGCCGTGGTGTCGTCGGCGTCGAACCGCCCGTGGTCGGCCGCCGCCCCCGCCTGCGTACCGCACCCCACGAAGGGGACGATCGCGGTGATCGCGGCCGCCTTGTCCAGGCTCGTCGTGTCATCGGCGAACGCGTCGTGCACCCCCTTCGCCCACAGCACACCGCCCGCGACCAGCAGTGCGCCCTTGGCCGTGCTGCCCGCCGATCTCAGGTTCGCCCGCAGCGTGGCCTTCGCCTCGGGTGAGAGCTTGCCGTAGCCGCGGATCCGGGAATGGATCTCGGAGGGTGAGAGCCGCTTGCCGTCGGGCGCGACCACCTTCAGCCCGTATTTGCCCGCGAGCTCCCCGAAGACCTGCTCGACCTGCTTGGCCTCCGCGCTCTCCAGTGCTTCTCCGGACGGCTTTCCGGCCGTCCCCTCCTCGGCCGGCCCGGGCGGTGTCTCGCCCTTCTCGCACACGCTCACGGACCGCTTCGCCCGGCCCGACGAGCCGCCGGTGGAGCAGACACCGTTGCCGTCGGGCCAGCCCTTGCCCGCGAGCCATTGGCTCATGCCGGGGTGTGCGGGATCGTCGACGCCCACGATGAACATGTATTTCCTGGGGATGTCTCCCTTGTAGGCCCAGGCGCCATTGGTGGACTCCCCACCGAGCGGACCGCCGCCGTGGTCACCCTTGAGCGTGCCGCTGAAGACGCGCCCGTCCTTCTTCAGGGCGTCCCACCGGATCTTGACCCGGATGGCATCCCCGTTCTTCTCGATGGCATTGCCGCCTTCGATGCCCTTCTTGGTGGAATCCCACATGAAGACGTGTTCGTGATGACCGTTCTTCGCGTAACCCGATCCGGCTCTCCTCAGCTCGGCTTCCACGTCCTTTCCCTCGGCGGCCCAGCGGCTCTTCGCGGTCTGCAGGCCATTGCTGTTCAGGGACGCGCGGAGTTCGTCGAGATCGGCTTCGCCCCGGGGACGTTTGTCCACGACTATGTGCGTGTACTCGTCGGCGTGTTCCCGCGAAGTCGAGGCACCGCCGGTGGAGTTGACGGGCGGGGCGGCCTGGGCGACTGCCGTGCCGGTGACGGCGAACACCATCGCGGAGAGCACCGCTGTCGTCGTTGCGCGCCGCACGGAATACCGGGGGCTGGGGTGGTTCATCTTCACCTCTGCATATGTCGTACTGAGGTCACACGGGAGCAGCTGAAAGGGGGCTTCGCTCTGCGAGCGGCCCGGCGCCGGTGTCCGGCATTCCCTACGCTTTCGCTCTCCCGCGCCGGACACCATCGGCCGCGTGGCCATAAGGGTCATCCCATGGGAGGAGCGTTCGCCCGCCCTCGGGCGGGGTCCGTGCCGACGGACGCTGCGGCGACGAGCTCTACGAGGTGGCGCGGACCGGCGGAGTCTTTCCCTTACGGGCGGCCGGTACGTGGATCCGCTGCCCGTGCTGGTCCGCGTGCATCTCGTAATCGCGCCACCGACGCGCGTCGAGGCCGTCGGGCCAGCCGAGTTCATGGTGTGGGCGGGGGGCGCGCTGGCCCCGCAGGCGCATGAACTCCACGGTGGCCACCGGGCGTCCGATGGCGGCACCGCTCCCCGTACCCGTCAGCCGCATGGTGAAGTCCCAGCCGAAGGGGCTGTCGAGCGGGGCGATGAGCACCCCGCCGGGGCGCAGCTGCCGCAGCCAGGCCGGAGGGACGCGGCGGACCGAGGCGGTGGAGAGGATCCGGTCGTACGGTGCCCCCGCCGCGTATCCCCGCTCGCCGTCCCCGGTCACCGCGTGCGCGCGTACGCCCAGGGCGTCGAGCCGCCGCCGGGCGCGGTCCGCGATCTGCGGGTCGACTTCGAGGGTGGTCACGGTGTCCGGGCCGGTGCGGTGGGCCAGGAGGGCAGTGGTGTAGCCGGTGCCGGTGCCGATCTCCAGCACCTTGTCCCCCGGGGCGGGGGCGAGGTGGCGCAGCAGCTCGATCACGACGGTGACGCAGGAGATGCTGGAGGTGAACGCTCCGGAGGCGGGCCCGTCGGGCGGGACGGCGCCGTCGTCGAGCTGGGTGATCAGCGGGGTGCGCAGCAGGTAGGTCGCCTTCAGCCAGCGGGCCGGGGTCGCGCGCCGGTCGATCAGCTCGTACAGACCGTGCTCGCCCTGGCGGGGCCACCAGACCCGCTCCGGCACGAAGTGCTCTCGCGGCACCGCGAGGAACGCGCGGCGCAGCCAGTCCAGGCCGCCGAAATAGCCGCGCGGGCTGGTCTCCATCTCCTTGAGGCACCTGGCCCGCAGGCTTTCGGCATCCATCCCGGCCCGCTAGTCGTCATCCTCGGGGAGTGGCTCCTCGTCGGGCATCGGATTACCGGGGTCCCCCGGGCTGGAGTACGGGCCCCCGACCTCACCGTCTCCCGACTGCCGGTCCTGACCGCCCATCGGTCCTCCCGTTCGTGCGCACGGCTGCTTCCGCCACCACCGTAGAAGCCCGCCGCCCCGGGCGCGGGTTTTCGGCCGGATCCGCCGCGGATCATCGCAAGGGGACCTCTTGCGGGCGCGCGCCGTAGGAATTGTCGCCCGGAGTGCCGGGCAGGGCCCAGAACACGATCAGGATGATGTCGCCGATGACCGGGATCAGGCCGATGAGCAGCCACCAGCCGGTCCGGTTCGTGTCGTGGAGCCGGCGGGCACCGACGGCGAGGGTGGGGAGGAGCACGGCGAGGCTGTACACCAGTCCGAGCAGGGGTTTCGTGCCGAGCGCGGTGTCGATGACGGCCAGCACGATGCTGATCAGAACGCTGATCAGGGTGAACATCCAGAATTCCGGACGGTGCGCCCGCCCGTTGAACACCGTGTACTTCTTGAGCACGTCCGCATACCAGTGCACTTGCGCCCCCAAGCACCCCAGTGGGCCCCGTCCTTCGTGGACCGGGCCTCAAGCCGAACGTAGGCGGACCGTGAGGGGCGGTCAACGTTGTCCTGGGGTGGCCGACGGGCGCCCAGGCCGCGCGCAGTGCCTCCGGCGCGCGCAGGACGCGCGAACCCTCCGCCCGGAGCCCGGCGTGCGGGCCGCCGTCGGCAGACCGTAGCGTTCCCGCATGAGCAGTTTCACGACGCACCGGAGACGGGTACTGGACCAGGCCCTGCCCGCCCGGGTCCGGCATACGAATTTGCGCTCCTGCCTGGTGCAGTTCGCGCCGTACGGTTTCCGCGCCACGTACGACCACCTGTGCGGCAGCGCGGGGATCCCCCGCAGGCCGGACGCGGATCCGGACTCGCTCGTCCGGGCGGTCGAGGAGCTGCACGCCGCCCGGCAGCTCTGGCTCGCTCATGTACGCGCCTTCGCGGCGCGGCGGCGGCGTGAGAAGGCGTGCGGGCAGCGGGAGTTGCGCCGTGACCAGATGCGGCCGGGATGGCAGCGGGGGTGGCAGAACATCGCCTACTGTCCCGATCCCGCGTTCCGTCCCGAGGGGGAGCTGTCCGCGGTGGTGGGCCGGGTGCTGCGCGCGCCGGATCCGGCCGCCGCGGGGGGTGACCTCGTGTGCCGGGTGTGCGGGGGCCGGGACAGCGTCATCTGGGACGGCTCGCTCTGGGTCCATCAGTTGTGCGCGACGTGTGGTGTCAGCCTCGCTGTCCTGCGGCCCGTGGGTGACGTGGTGTGAAGCGGTCCTCTCCGGTCCGCCGCTGCCACGTATCGGAGCGGGCCCCGGGGGTAGGGACGGAGAGCACGTCTCATCGCGTCGGCGAAGGAGGAGCATCGTGGCTGAGCATGAGGTGTCCCAGGGCTTGCGTGATGCCATGGCGAACCCCGAGGTCAAGCGCGGCACGCCCGCTCTGACGCAGGCGGAGGACGGCGTCTGGACGCTGACGGTGAGCGACGGCAACGCCATCGCCAAGGGGATCCGCGTGGTCGACGGGTCGGGCAAGCTGATCGCGGCCTACGTGGGGTTCTCCATCGACGATCTCAGCGTGGCGAAGTCGATGCAGAGTTCGGTGGCCGGTGCCGTGGCGCACTCCATCGACGGCATAACCGAGGAGCAGACCGCGAAGGTCGAGACGCCGTCGGGCGTCATCGTCGGGCAGGTCGGCCCCGACACCCCGGTGAAACTGAGCCCGGACGAGTTCCGTGAACAGTTGGTCGCCGCATTGGCGAACGACCTCATCGACCTCTCGCGCGACCTCCGCCGCTGACGTCCGGGCGAGGCCGGAGGAGAGACGTGGCCTGGCCATGCCGCGACGTCAGATCCGCCCGGCGCCGAGCAGGTGTCCGATGAAGTAGACGGCCAGCGCGGCGCCGGAGCCGACGAGGAGCTGGCGGGTGCCGGAGCGCAGGGCCGTCCGCCCGTTGAGGAGTCCGAGGGCCGAGCCGACGGCGAACAGGGCGGCCGCGGCCAGGGCGATCGCGGTGACCAGCGCGGCGGTGCCGGAGCCGAAGAGGTAGGGGAGGACGACCACGACCGCACCGAGGGCGAAGGCGATGAGGCTGGAGAACGCCGCCGACCACGGCGAGCCGAGCTCTTCGGGATCGAGCCCCAGTTCCTCACGGGCCATGGTGTCCAGGGCGGTGTCGCTGTCCTTCATGATGGTCATGGCGACGCGCTGCGCCTCGTCGGCGTCCAGGCCCTTGGCGCGGTAGATCAACGCGAGTTCCTCGGCCTCGGCCTCGGGGTCGTCGCGCAACTCCTCGGCCTCCAGGGAGATTTCGCGCTCGTAGGCTTCCCGCTGGCCGCGCATGGAGATGTATTCGCCGGCGGCCATGGAGAACGCCCCGGCGAGCAGCCCGGCGACCCCGGCGAAGAGGATGGTCGTGCCCGCCGCTCCGGAGCCGGCGAAGCCCATGACCAGGGAGCCGTTGGAGACCAGACCGTCGTTGACGCCGAACACCGCGGCGCGCAGCGCGCCGGACCGGTCGCCGCGGTGCCAGCGCTCGCGCCGGGCGATCGCCCGGCCGCCTTCCGCGGCGTCACCTCGACTCCCGTCCCGCAGCCGGGTGAGCACGCGGGCGTGCGAGCGCTCGTCGGCGGCCATGCCCGGCGCGGCGGCGGGGTCGCCCTCGTAGAGCCCGGCGTCAACGTGTTCGGCGCGCTCGACGAACGGCAGCACCTCGCGCACGGAGAACCGGCGGGCCAGCCAGGACAGCAGCTTGGCGCGCGGTCCGGGGCGGCGGGGTCCGGGGACGTCCTGGCCGAGGGCCGTGAGCTTGTCCGCCCAGTGCGCGGCGTGCCGTTCCTCGACCGCCGCCAGTTCCAGGAAGATCCGCTGCTGTTCGCCGACGGCGCTCGCGGCGAGACCGCGGTAGAGAGCCGCGCTCTGCCGCTCGGAGTCGAGCAGTTCCCGGTACCGCGCGGCCTCCCGCCGGATCGCGCGGGCGTCACGGTCCTGGGTGCCGGTGTCGTTCATGGCATGGATCTCCTGCCCGGTCACCGGGCGGGTGGGCGCCCGGTGACGATGGTGGTGCGTCCGGGGTGATCGAGGCGTCCGGGGTGTCCGGGGGGCTCGCGGTGAGGCAGTGGCGGGAGGCACCGCAGAAGACGATCTGCGCTTCGTCGGCCTCGCCGACGGTGAGGCGCCGCTTCGCGCCGACGAGATCGGTCATCAACACCCCCATATTTGGACAACGTCTAATTTTATCGCCATAAACCCTCCGGGCGCAGCAGGCCGGGCCATCCCCACCAACGGCCCGCCCGTCACAGCCGACGCGTCCGTGACCGCCCGGCATGTCGATTCGTTCACCGGGGCATGACCCTCAAACCGCGCCGCCTGCGCCTCGCCCTCCTGCTCTCCGCGCTGCTCCTCACCGGAGGCCAGACGGTCACCGCCCACGCCGACGCGGCGCCCGTCGACGGTTACGTCGCGCTCGGCGACTCCTACTCCGCGGGCCTCGGCGCCGGCGGCTACACCCCCGACAGCGGGCAGTGCAAGCGCAGTTCGAGCGCCTATCCCGCACTCTGGGCGGCGGCCCACCACGTCCGGCAGTTCGCGTTCACGGCGTGTGCCGGGGCGACCACCAAGGATGTCGCCGCGAGCCAACTGGAGCCGCTCAGCAAGCGCACCGCCCTCGTCAGCGTCACAGCCGGCGGCAACGACGCGGGCTTCGGCGAGGTGTTGGAGACCTGCATGCTCGGCGGGGAGAGCACGTGTCAGGCGCGGATCGCCCAGGCGCGTACGTACATCGGGCAGTCACTCCCGCACGACCTGGACGCGGTGTACGGCACCATCAGGAGCAAGGCCCCCGCCGCCCGCGTCGTCGTCCTCGGCTATCCGCGGCTGTTCACCCTGCACGGCCGCTGCCTGCTCGGCATGAGCGAGACGAAGCGGGCCGCCATCGACGAGGCCGCCGACGCGCTGGACGCCGTCCTGGCCAAGCGGGCCGCCGGTCATGGCTTCGCGTTCGCGGACGTGAGAGACCGGTTCACCGGGCACGGGGTCTGTTCCGAGGCGCCCTGGATCCGTTCCGCGACCTTGCCCGTCGCCGAGTCGTACCACCCGACGGCCGTCGGCCATGCGCAGGGCTATCTTCCGGTGTTCACCGCAACCGCTCACTGACGGTGCCCCGGGCCGGGCGGATCACCATCTGAGGGGCCGCGCGAGGGAGGCCGGGTTTACGCACGCCGTCCACGGCAAGGCGACAGGGGAACCCACCCCTGCGGAAGGGGGCCACGTGGTCGCCGTCGCCCTGCTCCTGCCCTTCTTGATGCTGTGCGCGGTGCTCGCACTCGGCCGCTACGAGGAACGCGTGCTGGGCGCCCCCGAGCCCGCGCGCCCCGAGCGCCGCTTGCGAGCCGTACCGGACCTCACCCCGCAACCGGCACCCGCACCTTCGCCGCCTTCATCACCGGACCGCGCCTTGCCGGCCCGGGAATCACTCGGGGACGACCGCAGGGACGTCGCCTGACCTCGCCGCTGACCTCGCCGCGCTGTCCCGCGCGAGGGCGGGGGACGACGGCAGCCGACCAGGCCGGGGGCCCGCCGACCCCGGTCAGTTGGTCGTGCCGCGGTGCGTGGGCGCTACCAGTAGTGCCGTCGACCGCCGACCGCGTGCCCGGCGGCCCCCGCGATCCACAGGATCGCGCCGACGACCAGGACGATGATGCCGATCGTCCACAGAATGGAGATTCCGGTCAGGAAGCCGATGACGAGGAGAATGATCCCGAGGATGATCATGACGTCCTCCGATCTTTCGAAACCACTCTCTCCAACTATCTGCCTCGTGCGCCCTTTGCGCCAGCTACGTTCCGACCGGGCCCGGCCGCTGGTGAGCGAGTCATGACCGTAGGTAACGGGAGGGGTCAGCCCCGCGCCGCGGCGCGGTCCGCCGCCTCCCGCTCGCTCGCCGTCGACAGCGAGAAGTAGAGCAGCGGCAGGGTGAGTTCGATGCCCATCAGCACCAGCTGGAACCAGTTCGGGCGGCCGGCCGCGGCCCAGGAGGGGAGCCTGCTGAGGCCGCCGAGGAAGAGCATCCCGGCGAGCGCCCGCACCGCCTTCGAGGGGATCGGCGACTGCCGGGCCACCCAGATCCAGGCCAGGCCGTAACCGAGGAAGATCGCGGCGAAGAACCGCACGAGACTGTCCACGGTCGCGTCGGCCGAACCCCCGCCGGGCACGGAATCCATGCCGGAAGCGATGTGCGCGACGCCGATCGCCACACAGGCGATCCCCATGATCCACGAAAGCCACCTGAGCAACCCAGCCATGCCGGATGCCACCCTTCAGCCTTAGTAGGCATGCGTCTACTAAGGCGACGGTAGAGCCGTTACTGGACACGCGTCAAGTAATCTGGGCGGCGTGACGAAACGCCGCAGGCTGGACCCCGATGAGCGCCGTAACCAGCTGCTGGACGTCGGGGCCCGGCTGTTCGCGGCGAGGCCGTACCCCGACGTGCTGATGGAGGACATCGCCGAACGGGCGGGCGTCTCCCGGGCCCTCCTCTACCGCTACTTCCCGAACAAGCGCGTGCTGTTCACCGAGATCTACCGGCAGGCCGCGGACCGGCTGCTCACCGATACGCGGATCGATCCGGCGAGCCCCCTGCTGGAACAGCTGTCCGCGGGCCTCGACATCCACTTCGACTACTTCGCCGCGAACCGGCACGCGGTGCTCGCGGCCAACAGGGCGCTCGTGGGCGACCCGGTGATCCAGGCCATCATCACCGACGAGCTGGCGGAGTTGAGGCAGCGTCTGCTCGACGTGATCGTCCTCGACGGCGGCTCCAGGGACACGGTCTCCGCCGCGCTGACCAGCTGGCTGGTGTTCGTACGCGCGTTGTGCGTGGAATGGCTGTCGGACGAGACGATCTCCCGCGCCGAGTTGCACGCCATGTGCGTCGGCGCTCTCCGCGGGGCGCTGGCCGCGGTCATGGATGTCGACCGGCTCCTCGGTGACACCGGTGACTGACGACGGTTCAGCCGAGCCCAGCTCTCATGGTCCCGCGTGCGGGGCCGCGATTCCCGGCGGGATCAGCGCGTCGAGCGCGCGGCCGAACGTGTCCGCGAGGAGGCCGCGCGAACCACACCGCCTGCCACAGTGAGCAGTCGTCGATACGGGTCGCCACCGGCAGGCCGCAGTCGGCGCACGCGAGGTTCGGGCCGTCGCTCCCGTCCAGCCCACAGCAGTGACCGCCGCACCGCTCGGGAATCAGGACGGTGCCACGGGGATCGCGGACCGACTGCTTCGGCTGCCACGACGCGATGCGTCGCTTGCGCTTTCCGTTGCGTCAACTTCTACGGTCTTCCTTGTGGCCGGAAAGACCGGCCCGGCGATGGGAGGCATGGCACATGGCCTGGTCGATCGCGGAGGTGGCCCGGATGTCCGGGGTGACGTCCCGGACGTTGCGGCATTACGACGAGATCGGTCTGCTGCCGCCCGCGTGGATCGGAAGCAACGGGTACCGCTACTACGAGGAGGCGGACCTGCTGCGGTTGCAGCAGATCCTGCTGATGCGAGAGCTGGACCTGGGGCTGCGGGAGATCCAGGCGGTTCTGGACAGCCAGGTCGATCGGGTGGCCGTGCTGCGGGAGCATCACCAGCGGTTGCTGCGGGAGCGGGACCGGCTGGAGACCTTGGTGCGCACGGTCGGCCGGACCATCGCCGAACTGGAGGCAGGCAAGGAGGAGAAGGGCATGGCGAAGATCAACAGGCCGGAAAACCTTTTCGAGGGTTTCGAGCACACCCGCCCCGAGGTGGACGCGGAGGTGCGGGAGCGGTGGCCGCAGGCGTGGGAGCAGTCCCGGCAGGCCGCCGCGACGATGACCGCCGACGACATGGAGGGGTGGCAGCGTGAGGTGACGGCACAGATGATCCGCATAGCGGAGTTCATGGTGGCCGGCACACCGGTCACCGACCCCGCGGTGCAGGCCGAGATGGACGCCCACTACCGGGGCGTGTGCCGCTTCTGGACCCCGGACGCCGCCGCGTACAAGGGGCTGGGGCAGCACTACGTCGACACCCCGGAGTTCCGTGCGAACTACGACAAGATCGCTGAAGGGCTGGCCGACTACCAGCGCGACGCGATGGTCGTCTACGCGGACGCGCGGCTGAGCTGACCGATGGCACACACCGCCGGGGGCTGCAGACCCCGGCGGAGAGCAAGCGCGGCGGTCTCAGGCGAGGGTGGCGCCGCCGCGGGGGCGCACCGGGGCACTGAGTGAGGGATCGACGAGCACCGGGTCCGCGGCCCGGGACCTCGCCAGGGCCTCCGGGTCGAGACGGGCCGTGACCAGGCCGGGGTCGGCGGCGCCCGCGTCGACGAGCAAGGTGCCGTCCGGATTCCAGACCGCGCTGCCGCCACAGCCGTGGTACGAGCCGCTGGGTCCGCTGTGGTTGGCGAGCAGGACGTAGCTGGTGTTGTCCAGCGCCCGGGCCGGGAAGATCGTCGCACACTGGTGGGCGCCCCCGCCCCGGCCGAACATCGCGCTGACCAGATACGCGTGGCAGCCGTCGAGGGCGGCGGCGCGGGCGTGTTCGGGGTAGCCGGAGTCCCAGCAGATGCCGAGTCCGAGTCGCCAGCCGTCGAGGGTGACCGTGCATCCACGGGCGCCGGGGCCGAAGCCGGCGGCGCGCTCGTCCGGGGTGACGTGCTGCTTGTCGTAGCGGGCGGCGAACCGGCCGTCGCGGCCGAGGACCACGGCGGAGATGCGCAGTTGCCCGGACTCGGGGTCGCGGGTGGGGGCACCGGCCACCACGGCGGTGCGGGTCTCGGCGCAGACGGCGGCCAGCGGATCCCATCGGGGGTCCGCGGGGCTCAGGGTGCGGTGCTCGGGGTCGGCCGTGATTCCTGACAGCTCGTAGCCGGTGACGAAGAGCTCGGGGAGCACGAGCAGGTCGGCTCCCTGGTCGGCGGCGCGGCGGACCAGGTCCGCGGCGGTGGCCACGTTCGCGGGGATGTCCAGTGCGGTGCAGGTCGCCTGACCGGCCGCCACGGTCAGCGGCGCGGAAGGCAGGGTATGAAGATCGTCCATGGAGGGCCAAACTACCCCGGGCGTCAAGCGGCGCGCCCATGGGCCGCGAGCTCCGCCCGGAGGGATGGTGCCCGCCTACGCGGACATCACGGCAGTCCGATCCCGGGCCCCGCGGTCTCGTCACCCTGCCCGCTGCGGCCGCTGAGACGCGGGCGAAACCCTCAGGAGGCTGTGGCGGGCGCGGCTTCGGGCCGGTTCTCGACCGCTTCACGGTGGCCGGGGCGGAACAGCAGCAGCGAAGTCGCCAGGAGCAGGAGACCGGCGATCGCGATAGCGGTGCGGGGGCCGGTGACGGCGGCCAGCAGGCCCCACAGCGCGGTCATGGCGGCGGTGGTCAGCTTGCTGGTGACCGACCACGCGGACAGGGTGCGGGTGACGCGGTCCGTCGGCGTCGACTCCAGCCGGTAGGTGACGGACACGGGGTTGAACACGGCCGCGCAGGTGATCAGTCCGAGTTCGACGGCCATGACGAGCACCAGGCCGGTGACGCCGGGGCTGATGAAGGCCAGCCCGAGTGACCAGCACGCGCGCAGCGTCCCGGCGGTGAGCATGACCTTGCGCTGCCCGAACCGGGCGACGAGCCCGCCGGCCAGGCGCGAGCCGATGAGACCGCCGGCGCAGGGCACCGCGAAGGCCAGGGCGTACTGCCAGGGCGCGAACCCGAGGCGGCCGAGCATCAGGACGGCGAGCAGCGGCGAGGACGCCATGATCAGGCCGTTGACCAGGATCGTGTTGAGGAACAGCGGGCGCAGCGCCGGGTGGGTCAGGATGTACCGCCAGCCTTCGAGCAGGTCGCTCCCGCGGAGCCGCGGGCTCGGGCCGCTCCGGACGGGCCGCGGTTCCTTCCCGCCGATCGCGCGGATTCCCGCCGCCGACAGCAGATAGCTGACGGCATCGGCCGCCACGGTCGTGACCGGGCCGAACATCCCGATCACGGCGCCGCCGAGCGGCGGCCCGAGCATGGTGGCCGTCCAGGTCGTGGACTCGAACCGGCCGTTCGCGACGAGCAGGTCCCGCGGCCGCACGAGTGCCTTCAAGTGTGCGCCGCTCGCCGCCCTGAAGGTGATGTCGGCCGCCGCGGCGACGACCGACACGACCAGGAGCTGGGCGAAGCTGAGCCGGCCGAGCGCGTACGCGGCGGGGATGCTGGCCAGTGCCACGAACCGGACCAGGTCCGTCGCGATCATCACCGGCCGCTTGCGGCGGAACTCCACCCACGGGCCGAGCGGCACGGCCACCACCGCCCCCACCGCGAGTCCCGCGGCCGCCAGCGTCGCCACCGCCGTGGTCCCCGCGTGCAGCACGAGGATCGCGATCAGGGGGAAGGCGTCGAACGCGAGCCATGTGCCGTACGTGCTGACCGCGTACGCCGCCCACAGCCACCCGAACCGCCGCCCCAGTGGCCGTCTGGCTCCCATTCCTCAGCACACCTCTCGCCGTCGCACTCGATCACCCTCGTGGTGACCGGCGACATCAAACCGAGCGGCGGGCCCGGCGGGCAAACAACCGGGCTCGCGCCGGATCACAACCATCGGTTGTACACCTACGATGGCGGGCGTGAATCTCGATGCCGTGCGTACCTTCGTCGCCGTCGCGGACGCCGGGCGGTTCCAGGAGGCCGCGGCCGGTCTGTCGGTCACCCAGCAGGCCGTCTCCAAGCGCGTCGCCGCGCTCGAGAAGGAGCTGGGCGTCCGGCTGTTCACCCGCACCGCGCGGGGAGCCCGGCTCACCATCGACGGGCAGGCGTTCCTCCCGCACGCCCGGGCTCTGCTGCGGGCCGGGGAACGGGCGGCCGCTTCCGTGCGGCCCGGCAGCCGGGCCCTGCGCGTCGACGTGATCGGCAGGCGGCTCGCGCCGGCGGATCTGCTGCGCGACTTCCACCGCGCCCACCCCGGGACCGAACTCGACGTCGTGACGCTCTTCGACGCCGACGCGGCGATCGCCGCCGTGCGGTCCGGCACGATCGACGCGTCGTTCCGCGCCGTCACCCTGCCCGCGCGGCGGCTCCCCGACGGCGTCGAGGCCACGCCCGTGCACGACGAGCCCATCCAGCTCCTCACCGGGCCGGCCCACGCGTTGGCCACGGCCCAGGCGGTCGCGCCCGGTCGGCTCGCCGGGCACAGGATCTGGATGCCGGGCCTCGTCGCCGGTACGGAGTGGGCCGCCTTCTACGACGACCTCGCCGCCGCGTTCGGGCTCACCATCGAGGCGACCGGCCCGGACTTCGGCACCGAGCCGCTCCTCGACACGATCGCCGGGTCCTCGGTGCTGGCCACCTTCGTCGGCGAACAGACCCGCATGGTCTGGCCCGCCGAACACGACCTGCGGCGCGTCCCGTTGCACGGCCCGACGCCGGTCTACCCCCACTCGCTGATCTGGCGCTCCGACAACCCGCACCCCGCGCTCACCACGCTCCGCGACCACCTCCGCTCCGCGCGGCCCCGCCACCGCGGCGCCGAGGTGTGGACACCGGAGTGGGCGCGGTAGGGGCGCACACCCTCCGGGCGCGGGTTCACCGGCGCGACGGCTGTCAGGAGCGCCAGGGTTGATGAACGGGGCGCGCGGTGGCACCGACGCGCCCTTTTCTCGTTCTTCGTGAAATCGGCCTGCACATCCGGCCCCCGGGTTCGCTTGGCTGGTCGGTGAGGGGCGTGCGGCCCCGGGCGCCAGAGGGGGCGGCGCTGTCCTCGTCGCGAAGGAGTGTGCTGGTGCACGTGTGTGATGCTTGGGCGCCCTGCCGCCGGACGGGCACGTCATGACCGGCCCGCGGCTCGGCCCGCGGCCCCGCCCCGCTCTCCACAAGGATCTCTCGGACGGACTGCCCCCCGACTTCGTCGACTTCTTCTCGTTCCAGCACCAGGCGTATCTGCGGTACGCCCACCTCCAGCTCGGCAGCGAGGCGGACGCCGAGTGGGTCGTGGAGGAGGTCTTCTGCCAACTCGCCCTGGACTGGGGCAAAGTGCGACGGCAACCGAACCGCGCGGCGTACGCCCTGGCCGCCCTGAAGGAGAAGACCACCAGCCTGCTGGCCGCCAGGAGGCGCTCCGCCCCCGCCATGATCGAGACGGCCGCGTTCGCCGCGGTCATGGGCGCGGTACGGGCCCGTATGGAGGTCCTGGAGTCGCGCCTCGGGCTGTACGCGGCCATGACGCGCCTGCCCGACCGCCAGTACGACGTCGTCGTGCTGCGCTACGTGCTCGGCTACCCCGTACCGCAGGTCGCCTTGATCATGGGCATCTCGCCCGCCACCGTCCGCTCGCACATCCGCACGGCCAGACGCCACCTCGCGCACGACCTGGGAATCACAGGGGCCACGGAAGAAGAGGAGTGAACCCTATGCACCAGGAGCACCGAGGCCACCGGTCGGCCCGCATCACCGACATGCTCGGCCGGGCCCGGATCCCGGGCACCTTCGACGACTACGACGAGCAGGCCGCGCTGGCACGCATCGCCGGCCGCATCGTCTGGAACAAGGCCGACACCATGGACCGCCGCGCCCAGAGCCTCCGCGAGGGCCACGACCGGGGCGCCCTGAGGCACCGGACCGGCAGCCCGTCACCCGGCAGACAGACGGGCCTGCACGAGCGCGCCGCGTCCGAGCTCAACTCGCTGTCCGCCCGCGTCATCCATGACCGCGCCGCGGTCGCCTCCATGGCCCTGCTGGTCGACGACCCGGCGATCGAACCGGACGGCGCGCTGGCCTTCGCCTGTCTGCTCCATCTCGTCGACCGGCACGAGGGAGCGGCGTTCTGGTGGCGGTTCGCCGCGGGCGCGGGCGCCGCCACGGCCGCGTACTGCCTCTACCTGCACCATCTGCAGCGCAGCGAGAGGGGATCCGCCCAGTGGTGGCTGGCCCAGGCCACGGACCTGCACCGGCAGGGCGGTGCCTGGATCCTCGGTGAGCCGCCCGCGCGGACCCCGGGCGATACGCCCCCGTCCCGCTACGGAGTGGTGGAATCCGCCGCTCCCCGGCTTCCTTGGGAGCCCGAACCCCAGCGCACCCTGACGGCTGTCACCGAGGAGCGGCGGCACGAGGCCGTCTCCCCCCATCTCACCGCCGCCGTACGGCGACTGGAGACGGACAGCGACGCCGATTACGGCCTGGTCCCCCGCCCTGATCCGGTGCTCGCGGCGGAACTGGAGGACTGCGTGAGTGCCACGGCGTGAATCCGGTCATCAGCGCCCCGACCTCTTGGAGGCCCACGATCAGCACCGCACCCGACCCCGAGCACTCCACCGGCGGCTCCGAGCACGCGCACGGATACCTGACCGGCCCCCGGCTCGGCGCGGCCCATCGGGCCGCGTGGAAGTCGGCGGCTCACCGGCACCTGCGCCGCGTGCTCCGTACGGCGGCCGACGAGATGACCCGTACCACCGTCAAGGCGACCGGGACGGCGGCACTGCTCGGCCTCATCGACTGGTGGAACCACCACTGAGCGGGGGCCGACCCGGCCCGCTCAGAGGTCCGGTATGGCCTCCAGCGCCGTCCGGTCCAGCGCGGCGGTCAGCCGGTCGAGGCGTGCTCGCAGGTCGCGGATCTCGTCGAGGTCGAAGCTCGTCGCGGCGGCGATCCGGCGCGGTACGAGCAGGGCGCGCTCCCGCAGGGCGGTGCCTTCGCCGGTGAGCTGGACGTGCACCGACCGCTCGTCCTGAGTGCTGCGTTCTCGCCGCACCAGACCGGCCGCCTCCAGCCGCTTGAGCAGGGGCGACAGCGTCCCGGAGTCGAGCCGCAGATGCTCGCCGACCTTCTTCACGGGCAGCTCGCCGTGCTCCCAGAGCACGAGCATCACCAGGTACTGCGGGTAGGTGAGCCCGAGGTCCTTGAGGAGCGCGCGGTAGAGGCTGCCGAAGGCGCGCGAGGCGGCGTTCAGGGAGAAGCAGATCTGCTGGTCGAGGCGGAGGTAGTCCCCGGCCGGCGGGCCCGGTGTGGCGGTCATGAGGCCAGGATAACCCGAGGCACCATTTAGTTGTGCACAATTTAATTGCGTGCTCTACTGAAGAGGTGAGGCGGCCGGACCGGCCGCCCCGCAGGATCGTGAGAGGAATGTTTTCCATGGACGCGCTCTACACCGCTGTCGCCACCGCCACCCACGGCCGCGAGGGCCGCGCGGTCAGCTCCGACGGCCGCCTCGACGTGCAGCTGGCCCTCCCGACGGAGATGGGCGGCAGCGGCCAGGGCACCAACCCGGAGCAGCTGTTCGCCGCCGGTTACGCGGCCTGCTTCGCGAGCGCCCTGGGCCTCGTCGGCCGACAGGCGAAGGTCGACGTCAGCGAGGCCGCGGTGACCGGCGAGGTCGGCATCGGCAAGCAGGGCGAGGGCTTCGGCCTGGCCGTCACGCTGCGCGTGGAGCTCCCCGACTCCGTCGACGCCGCCACCGGCCGCAAGCTGGTCGACCAGGCCCACCAGGTGTGCCCGTACTCCAACGCGACGCGCGGCAACATCCCGGTCGAGATCGTCGTGGAGTAAGCCCTCCGCCGGCGCCGGGCCGGTCCTTTCACGGACGACGCGAGTGCGCCATGAGCCCGTCCGGCGTCCGGGCGCCGCCCCGTTCTGATGGGATGAGTCCGCAGGGCTGCGGCAGACCGGAGGGAGCTTCGCGGTGACCATTGTGGTGACGACGCCTACGGGACACGTGGGATCCCGGGTGGTGCGGCTGTTGATCCAGGCAGGCGCGCGACCCCGGGTGCTGGTGCGGGATCCGGCGCGCCTGGACGCGGAGACCCGCGCCCGGGCCGACGTGCGACGCGGTGATCTCACGGACCCCGGCTTCGTACGCACGGCGACCGCCGGGGCGCGTACCGTCTTCTGGGTCGACCCCACGCCCCACACGGCCCAGGACCCGATCGGGACGTCGCGGCGCACCGCGACCGCTCTGGCGGAGGCGGCCCGCTCCGGAGATGTGGCGCGGATCGTGTTCCTGAGCAGTGTGGGAGCGGAGAAGCGGCACGGTGTGGGCCACATCGACGGGCTGGCCCGGATCGAGGAGCTCTTCGACGCCACCGGCGCCGATGTCCTCCATCTGCGGTGCGGCTACTTCTTCACCAACCTCCTGCTCAGCCTGGACGAGCTGCGCCAGGGGGTGCTGACGACCGCGGCGGACCCCCGGCAGCCGATGCCGTGGGTCGATCCCCGTGACATCGGCGAGGTGGTGGCGGCCCGCCTGCTCCACGACGACTGGCAGGGCCGGCTGGTCCAGGCCGTCCACGGCCCCGAGGATCTGACGTTCACCCAGGTCGCGGAAATTCTCACGGAGGCGCTGGGGCGCCCGGTCCGCCTCCGGTCCGTCACCGACGACGATGTGCGGGCCTCGCTCGGTGCGGCCGGGCTGCCGCCCAAGGCGGTGGAGGGCATCGTCGGCATGCTCGCCGGATCGCGCGGTCTCGTGCCGGAGCAGCCCCGTGACGTGACCACCACGACTCCCACGCCGCTGGGCGCCTGGGCCTACGCCCGCCTCCGGCCCCTGCTCACGGTCCGGGACGGCCGCTAGGAGGCTGCCCCGGTCCGTACCGCCGTGACCGCCACCGTCTCGTACCGCATCACGAAGCTGCCCCCGACCGCGTCCACGGCGGCGCCGACGCCCGCCAGCACCTCATCCAGCCGCTCCGCCGGGAGTTGGGTGAGGGAGCCGTGGGTCGGGAGTTGGTCCAGCCACGCGTCGCGGGTGTACGTGTGCTCCCAGTCGAATCGCCACTGTTCCGGCTCGCTGAACCCGCCCGCCGTCCGGATCCCGTCGGCCGCCTTGGCGGCCAGCGCCTGGTATCCGTCCCCGGTGCGCCTCGCCACCGCCCGGAAGTCGAACGGCGAGTCGGGCATCACGCGCTGGTAGACCGCGGCGAAGGCGTCCGCGAGGCCGGGCGGGGGCTGGAAGACGTTCCAGAACGCGGCCAACCGGCCATCCGGGCGGAGGACTTGAGCGGCCTTGGCGGCTGCGGCCACCGGGTCCAGCCAGTGCCGCGCCTGGCCGGCGATCACGGCGTCGAACGCGCGGCCCGCCGGGTCCCAGGATTCGAATCTCGCCACTTCGGCCTCGACCCCGAGGCGTCGCGCCAGGGCGGCCATGCGCGCGTCCGGCTCGACCCCGAGCACCGTACGGCCGGCCGCCTGGAACTGCCGGGCGGCTGTCCCCGTACCGCACCCGACGTCGAGGACGTACGGGCCGGGGCTCTCGGCGACGATGCGGTCCACCAGCGCCGCTGGATAGTGCGGCCGGGTCCTGTCGTAGCGTTCGGCGTCCGCGCCGAAAGACTCCGCCACGTGTCGGTACTGATGAGGCTCCGGGGGTCGCGATCGCTCCGGGGGCATAGTGGGCATGCGCCCACTATGCTGGGCGCATGCCCACGCGTCAACGGGCGGGCCCGGCAAGGAAAGAGGGGGAGGCGCGGTATGCCGACAGGGGTGGCCATGCGCGACGCGCGCCGGCAGCTGTTCGAGGCCGCCGAGCGCGTCCTGCTCCGGGACGGGCCGAGCGAGCTGACCAGCCGGGCCGTCACGACGGAAGCGGGCTGCGCCAAAGGCGTCCTGCACCGGCACTTCACCGACTTCGACGATTTCCTCGCCGAGCTCGTCCTCGACCGCGGCGCCCGGCTCGACGGCCAGGCCACGGCTCTGCGCGACAGGGCCGGGACCGGCACGGTCGCCGGCAATCTCACCGGCGCGCTCACGGAGTTCTTCGGGCCGGTCGCGGTCGCGATCGTCGCCCTCGTCACCTTCCGGGACGAGCTGCGTACGCGGCTGCGCCGGACCACGCCGGCCGGTATCCCGCTCCTGACCGAAGCCACGGCCATGGTCGCCGCGTACCTCACCGCCGAGCGCGGGCTGGGCCGCATCGCCGCCGGCGCCGACGTCGACAGCCTCGCTCCCACGCTGATCGGGGCCGGGCACCTGCTGTTCGCCGACCGGAGCGGCACCGCGCCGGAGGCCGGAGCCGTGCGCAAAGTCGTCACCGCCGTCCTCGCCGGCGTCGCGCGGTAACCGGTGCCACGCACCGGTTCGCTGTCAAGGCAGCGCGCGCACAAAGCGATTGGCTGCCGAAGACCGGGGTAACCGCCCCCTTGACACGCCGAAATGACCAATACGTTGGGAGGCGTTCACCATGGGCATGGGATGGTGCATAGGTCTGATCGCGACAGGCGCGATCCTCACGTTCGCCGTCGACTGGCACGTGGACGGCATGAACGTCCCTCTTGTGGGACTGATCCTGATGGCGGTGGGCATCATCGGCCTGAGCGCCTACGTGAGCATCTTCAAGCGCCGCAGGGTGCAACCGCCGCCCCCGGCCGCCCCCGTCATCGAGGAGGACCGCCGGTACGTTCCCTAGGTGACGTCCGGCTCAGGCGGTGTGCCGGGATCCTCCGGGAAGTTGAGCGGCGCCGAGCGCGTGCGCACGCCGGGTGGCCCATCCGCACGCCGCCCTGGACCGGGAGTGGGGGCCGCGGCCCTTGTGAAGACTGTGAGGGCAAGCGACACCGAGGTCCCGTCCCGAAAGGATCACCACGGTATGCGTAGACGCGCCTTCCTCCCGGTCACCGCCGGCATCCTGCCCCTCCTCCTCGTGTTCGGGCTGCCCGCGCCCGCCTCCGCCGGGGGGCAGGAGCAGGCCGGCCCGGCGACCGGGACGTGCGAGGGACGGATCCACTACACCTTCGACCCGCCCCTCAAGGCCACCCCCCGCGAGACGACCACCAGTTGGTCGGGCGACTACTCCTGTTCCGAGCTGCCCCTGCCGGGGTCCCGGACCTGGCAGGGCACTTTCACGGGCTCCGTCAAGTCCGTCACCGGATGCCTGCAGGCGAGCCCCGGCCAGGTCATCACGCCCTCGATCACCGAGACCGACCACTGGACCACCGCTCCGAAGGGCGGACACCAAGGCGGCACGAGCACCCTGACCGGCACCGTCTCCACGCTGCCGCGCGAGGACGGCACGCGCGTGGCCGAGTGGACGGGCACCGTCACCGACGGGACGTGGTTCAAGGGCCACCACTTCAACGGCAACGCTGTCTACAGCTCGTTGACCAGCGGAAAGCTCTGTCTGACCAGCAGCGGCGGGATCGATCACAACGACGGGACGTCCGTCATCGCCTTCCTCCCCCTCTGACGAGTCCGACGAGCGCTGCCGCCTCCATGTCACGTCCCGGAGCCCCCTCCCGTCCTTGCTGCTGTGCCGGTCTTCCCGGCACACTGCGACCGGCCCTGGAGGCAAGAGGACGATGGACAAGCCGATTCTGGTAACCGGCGGCACCGGCACGCTCGGCCGCCCTCTCGTGGCGCGGCTCCTCGCCGACGGTGTGCCCGTGCGCGTGATGAGCCGTCGGCCGCGCCGGGCGGACGACGACCGGCCGTACGAGTGGGCGGTCTGCGACCTCGTCCACGGCACCGGTCTCGACACCGCCCTGAGAGACGTGCGGGCGGTGGTGCACTGCGCGACCAACGCCCGCGACGACGTGGCCGCGACCCGGCGGCTCGCCGCGGCAGCGCGGCGGGCCGGGGTCCCGCACCTCGTCTATGTGTCGATCGTCGGGATCGAGACGATTCCGCTCCCCTACTACCGCTCGAAGCTGGAGGCGGAGCGGATCGTGCGGGATTCGGGGGTGCCGTGGACCATTCTGCGCACCACTCAGTTCCACGACCTGGTGGCGAAGCTGACCACCGTGCAGCGGCGGCTGCCGGTGGTGCTGACATTGAGCGGGGTGCGCTTCCAGCCCATCGAAGTGACAGAAGTCGCCGAGCGCCTGGCGGAACTGGTCCGGAGCGCACCGGCCGGCCGGGTGCCCGACATGGCGGGACCCGAGGTGCGGGACGCCCGCGACCTCGCGGCCGCCACGCTCCGCGCGGCCGGTCTGCGGCGGCGCGTCGTGCCGGTAAAGCCGCCGGGCAGGATCATGCGGGCCCTGCGGGCGGGCGGAAACCTCGCCCCCGACCGGGCCGTGGGCACGGACACGTTCGAGGAATACCTGGCCGCGCGCGGGCGGGCGGGGCGCTGACCCTCCTTCTGTACCTACTAGTATGTACGCTGAGGTGCACCGCAGTTCAAGGGAGAGGACACGCCGATATGCCACTCGTCCGCGTCGACGCGCTGGGGGCCGACCCCGAAAGACTCGAAGCGCTGGGCCGCGCGGTGCACGAAGCCCTCGTCGAGACCATCGGCTTCCCGCCCGACGACCGCTTCCAGATCCTGACCAGCCACGACGGCGTCAGCGGCACGCTGCGCTACGACAACTACCTCGGCGTGCGACGCGATGACGGCATCGTGTACGTATCGATCACCATGCGCTCCGGCCGCCCGCCGGAACAGAAGCGGATGCTGTACCGGCGGATCGCGGAACTCGCCCACGCGTACGCCGGGACCGAGCCGCGCAACATGTTCATCGCGGTGACGGAGAACGAGTCGATCGACTGGTCACTGGGCGAGGGGGTGGCGCAGTACGCCCTCTCGCCGGACGCCGGGCGGTCGGCCTGACGGCACGGAACGCGGGCGCGGGGGAAGAACCGTCCCCCCGCCCCACGTTTTTGGATCAGTGTTTTGTCTAGGCCTCTCGTTGTCGTCCGTCGAAAGAACAAAGTGCCCCCCCACGGGTTGCGGCGTAGAGATTGTCCT
>NZ_JBVHLW010000034.1:21778-64826 GCF_055558795.1 Streptomyces sp. NPDC025618
GGGGTGGGTTGCTTGGGTGGGGGGGGGGGGGGGGGAACCACCCCCCCTCGCGAGGGCCGGGGGGCGGTCGCCAGAAAAAAAGGAAAGGGGCACCCCCCCCCCCCCCCCCCCCCCCCCCCCGCGTCGTCGGCTCAGTCGTTCGTCGAGCCCTTGAGTCGTCGTACGTCGAAGGACCAGATGCCGCGCCCGTGGGTCGCGGCGTAGAGCTTGCCGTCAGGGCCCGCTTTGAGCTGGAGGACGGCGGTGGTGGGGAGGCCGGTGCCGAGGACCTGCCACTGGCGCGCGCCTGCCGGGCGGTAGAAGGTGGCGAGGTCGGTGCCGAGGGCGAGGGCGCCGTTCGGCAGGACCTTGACCGTGTTGGCGGGGACGTCGGGCAGGTTCGCCGAGAGGTCCGTCCAGTGGCCTCCGCCGTCACGGGACTCGAAGAGGTGGCCGACGCCGGCGCCCGGGCCTTCGGTCCACTTGCGGGAGAAGCCGTTGACTGCGACGTAGACGTGCTGGGCGTCGGCCGGGTCGACGTCGAAGCCGGAGATGTAGCGGTTCGGGAGCGTGCCGTCGACGGGGAGGCCGAGCTGGTGCCAGCCGGTGCCGTCGGCGTTGCCGACGGCGATGCCGCGGCTGAAACCGACACTGTCGCAGGGGCCGCACCAGCCGACGTAGACGGTGCCGCCCGAGGCTGCGACGGCGGTGGCCACATGGCCCTCGCCGAGGTCGTAGGCGTTCTTCCACTCCGCGCCGGAGCGGATCGCGAAGCCCTTGTTCTGCACCCATACGTGCCGGCCGCCGGCCACCCAGGTATTGATGTCCTTGGCGTCCGAGGTGATGGGCGCGATGAAGCGGGCGCCCGCGCCGCCCAGGTCCTTGTCCGGCGGCGCGACCTCGTATTCGGTGGCCTTGGCCGGGTCCGTGGCCCAGGCGCCGTTGTTCTCGCCGCAGTCCTGGGTGACCCACATGTCGAGGTAGACGTATTCCGCGGCGATGTCGCAGCCGTCGCCCGGATCGGCGATGGTGTCGCCGCCGTCACCGCCGAAGTTCGAGCCCATGACCTTGTCGCCGCCGCGCAGGATCGACTGGCCGTTGTCCTGCAGCCCGCCGGTGACCGAGGTCCCGCCGTGGACGCGGTCCTTGCCGACACCGACCGAGTAGTACTGAAGGACGTCGATGGTGCCGTCGTTCAGCGGCTGCCAGTCCTTGGCGTGCCCGCCGGAGTCGACCGCGCCGTTCAACGGACGCCGGTAGACACCCCCGTCGTTCCCCACGTACACCCAGGTCCTGCCCTTGTGAGTGCCGACGGCGACGGCGTGCTGATCGGAGTGCGTGGTCGGCGAGCAGTCGCCGGTCTGCTTCGCGGGGTCGACGCTCCAGCAGGGGAAGGGGAAATTCCAGTACGGGCCGGGGGTGATCCAGCTCGCCCCGCCGTTCTTGGTCTCGAAGACTTCCTCGAGACCCAGGTAGACATGGTCGGGGTTGCCCGGGTCGACCTGGAGGAACTGGTTGTACCAGGACTGGATGCCCGGCATGTACCCGGCGCTCTGGAGCGCCGATCCCGAGTTGCGCAGCTTGGTGTAGTCGGCGATCTGTGTCCACGGCCCGAACGGCGAGCCGTTCCGCGAGACGTACACGCCTTTGAGACCGCTGTCCGGGTTGGACGCCGTCTGCGCCGGAGACTGGAGCACGGCGTAGAGCCGCGACCCGTCGGCGGCCGCCCCGAAGGTCATGTTGCCGACGTCGGCGCTGCCGGACGGCAGGTCACCGAGCCCGGTCACGGGCTTCCAGGTGCCGCCCTGCTTGCTGTACAGGCCGTTGTAGGTGTCCCCGCTGCGCCAGCCGATGGCGAGCAGCGCCCGGTCCGGGTCCTTCGGATCCAGGGCGATGTCGTTGGCGATGTTCTTGTACGGCGCGCTCGGGTCGGCCTGCTTCGAACCACCCGGCAGATAGTCGGGGTTGGGCGCGAACTCCAGTTTCCACGGCCCTGAGAGTGTGGTGGTGGAGTGCGTCCACACGCCGCGGCTGGTCGCCGCCCACACCGTGGTGCCGGCGAAGCGCAGCGCGTGGATGACCGTGCTCTCCAGTTCGGCGCCGCCCACGCGCCCGCCGGGCTGGAACCGGCCGTTCCGGGGGTCGGCCAGCACATACACACCTGTACCGACGAAGGAGGTCGCGCCGGTGTTGGACTCGCCGGTGGCGTACCAGAGCCGTTGGGAGCCGTCCAGCGCGAGCGTGCCCGTCGACAGCGACGGCAGCTTCTCGGCGATGGGTTCCCAGTGTCCGCCGCCGGTCCGTGAGCGGAAGACACCGCCGTTGGCGCCGCCCGCGTAGACGTATCCCTGGTCGTCGGCGGCGATGCCGGTGATCCGGCCGGTCACGTTTCCGGAGCCGCCGCTGGAGTTGGAGTTCACATCGCGGTAGCGCGGATCGTCGGAGTCGTAGGGCTTCTTGGTGACGTGGTCCCAGCCTCCGCTCGTGTGCCGCATCGACTGCGCCTGGGACCAGGCCGCTCCGTATGCCCCCGGCGCGACCACGCCGGGGGCGGTGCGGGCCTCGGTGTACTGGGCGGTTCCCTCGGCGGAGTTCTCCGCCTCGTCAGAACCGCGGTCGTCGCGCCCCGGCGCCGCGAGGGCGGGCCTGCCGGACTCGAGGGACTGGATGTGCCGGCGGCCGATGTCGGCCTGATGGCGCGCGTTCCAGGGCCGGGGTCTGGTGTCACCGGACGCGGCGTACGACTGCGCGCCGGCGAGTCCGAAGGCGGTGGCGACGACGGCGCAGGTCATGAACCGCCGATGCCGTGGGGGCATCATGTGCTCTCCTCCCTACGATCGGGCGCGCCGGATGCGGCCCGACGCGGGGAGAGCTTGGCGTGCTCGCGACAGAACGGAAGATGAAGCAGGGAAAGATGGCAAGGAGTTTGCCATTCCGGCCCGTCACCGGCCGACCCGTGTCGCGGTCACACCGGTGACGGGCGATGTCCTCGGCTCAGTGGTCGGAGTAGCTGAAGTCGCCCACGGTCCAGGCGCTGACGTCCTCGATCGCCACGCGGTACATCCCGCCCGTCTCGGGGATCCCGATGCTGCCTTGCAGGATCCGGGCGACGTGGAAGTGCAGATGCGTGGGCCGTTCGCGGTGGCCGGCGCGCTCCCGCGCCTGTTCGCCGGTGAAGATGCCGGAGAACGGGCCGAGGTGGGCCGAGTCCGTCAGGACCTCCGACACGCGTTCCCGCCACACCGCTTCGGGAGCCAGTCGTCCGGTGATGACAGCGCCGGAGGTGACCACGGTCAGGGACATCTGATTGCTGCGCTCGGACTCCACCATGGTGGCGATGTCGACGAGCAGCTCGTCAGGGTTCGACATGGGACCCGATTCTATGCGCCGGACCGGCCCGCCGGGCCGCGCAGGGTCCCGGACCCGCGAGTGGTCAACGGGGCGTACACGCCGGTGCGGAGCGCAGATTACCTCTGTCTCGAACACTCCACAATCTGCGCTCACCGTGGTAGACGTCGGGCAATCACGTGGTTAACGTTTCTCCGGGGCCTTGACGCGCTGCACAACGAGGTGAGGATGACGGCAGACACCCCGCTCAGTGGTCGTCTGGATGACGACGACTACCCCGCGTACACCATGGGGCGGGCCGCAGAGATGCTCGGCACGACGCCCGGATTCCTCCGGGCCATCGGCGAGGCCCGTCTCATCACCCCGCTCCGCTCGGAGGGCGGGCACCGCAGATACTCCCGCTACCAGCTGCGGATCGCGGCCCGCGCCCGCGAACTCGTCGACCAGGGCACCCCGATCGAGGCCGCCTGCCGCATCATCATCCTCGAGGATCAACTCGAGGAGGCGCAGCGGCTCAACGCCGAATACCGGCGTGCCGCGGCCGAGTCGCACGACAGTACGCGCTGAGCGGGCCCCGGGGCGGCAGCGGGCGGAGGTCTCCCCCGCCGGGGTGGCGCATACGCCACACACGTCATTGACGCGTACACACGGCTCGTTGAGACTGGCGGCCCCATGACTTCACGGGAGGCACTCATGCGAGTACGCGTCCTTGCCGTCACCCTCGTCACCGCCGCCCTCGCCGCCGCGGCGGCCCAGGCCACCGCTCGACCGGCCGGGCCCCGGCCCACGACCCCCGCGAGCTGGTGCGCCGGGCAGGGCGGCGACGCCGCCGTCTACCGGCCGTTCTACGACGCGGGCGGCAAGCTCACCCCGCTCGGCGGGCAGCGCGAACTGTGCTCGTTCGAGGCCGGGGACCACTCGCGCATCGCGGTGGCGACCGACACCCTCGCGGCGGACCTGCCGACCCTCGCCGCCCTCGCCTATGTGCGCAAGCCCCCGCTGCCCGGGCACTCCCAGGGCAACCCCTCGGCCGCCTACTGCGCGGCCATCGGCGGGACGACCCAGTTCGGCAACCGCAAGAGCGACACGGGCGGTTGGATCAAGGACGGCGAACCGGTCGACGGCGACCATCTGCACACCCTGTGCGTCTTCGCCGACGGCTCCGCCCTCGACGCCTGGGGGCTGACGTACCACACCAACGGCGTCATCCGGGGCGCGGACCTGACGAAGAAGTTCCGCGCCGCCGTCCCCACCGCCGGTGGTCAGGCGAGCTGACGGCGGACCAGCTCGTGGAACAAGCCGCTCGTGTCGGCGAGCAGTTCGGCGGGTGACCCCTGCTGGACGATCCGCCCGTCCGCCATGGCGATCACCCGGTCCGCGCCCATGACCGTGGACAGCCGGTGGGCAATCACCACGCGCGTGCAGCGCAGGGCGCGGGTGGATTCGATGACCACGCGCTGGGCCTCGTTGTCCAGCGCGCTGGTGGCCTCGTCGAAGAAGAGGACGCGCGGCTTGCGGACGAGGGCCTGGGCGATCATCAGCCGCTGGCGCTGGCCGCCGGAGACGGTGCCACCGCCGTCGGAGAGCACCGTGTGCATACCCATGGGCATGGCCTTGATGTCCTCGGCCAGGCCGGCCATCGCGGCGGCCTCCCACGCCTCTTCGAGCGAGTACGCCTCGGCCCCGCAGATGCAGTCGCGGATCGAGCCGCTGAAGGGCTGGGCGTGCTGCAGGACGACGCCGCACTGGCGGCGCACGGCCGCCTGGTCGAGCGCCGCCAGGTCCTGCCCGTCGTAGAGCACGCTGCCGGACGCCGGCTTGTCGAAGCCGATGAGCAGGCGCAGCAGGGTCGACTTGCCGCAGCCGCTGGCGCCGACGATCGCGACGAACTCGCCCGGCCGCGCCCGGAACGACACGTCGTCGAGCACCGTCGGGCCGTCGTCGGTGTAGCGGTAGGAGAGGTTCCTGGCCTCGACGGCCCCGGTCAGTACGCCCGGCTGGGTGCTGGAGCCGCGTACCTCGGGGGTCTCCCGGAGCACCGGCGCGAGCTGCTCGAACATCGGCTGCACGGCCGCGGCGGAGAGGAGCGCGCCGGTCAGCTGGGTGGCCGAGGAGAGCATCATCGTCACGGCGGTGCTGAAGGTGAGGAAGTCGGCGGCGGACATGCTGCCCCGGGCCGGGCCGGCCAGCAGCATGAACATCACCAGGGTGCACAGCGGCAGATGGACGGCGTTGAGCACGGTGACGACGTTCTTGATCCGGCCGATGCGCTGGTGCAGTTCGCGGGTGCGGGCGAACTCCCGTGCCCAGGCGGCGTACGCGAAGCTCTCGGCCGCGGCGACGCGCAGCTTGGGCAGTCCGCGCAGGGTCTGGAATGCCTGGTTGTCGAGCTTGTTGCCGAGTTCGATCAGCCGGCGCTGATAGCGCAGCTGCCACAGGCCCAGTCCCAGGAACACGGCGGCGATGACGAGCAGCATGGCGACCGCCGCCATGGCCAGAGGGACGCTGTAGCAGAGCAGCAGGGCGAGGTTCATCGTGCCGACGGTGCCCGCCTGCAGGGTCACGGAGCCGATGCCGGAGAGCACGCGGCGGATGGAGCTGATGCCCATGGCGGCGCCGGCCAGTTCGCCGGTGGAGCGGCCGGCGAAGAAGGTCGTGGGCAGGCGCAGCAGCCGGTCCCATACGGCTGGTTGCAGGGTGGCCTCGATGCGGCCTTCCAGGCGCAGGACGCAGATGTTCTGCAGCAGCATGAAGGCGGCCGAGACGACGCCGGTCGCGATGAGCGCGAGGGCGCTCTGCACGATGAGGCCGTTCTCGGCGTCGGGGACGTACTGGCCGAGGACCTTGCCGGTGGCGATGGGGACGAGCGCGCCCAGGCCGACGGCGACCAGGCCGCCCAGAACGAGGCCGCCGAGCTCTCCCCGGGTGCCGCGCAGGCTGAAGCGCAGCAGCCGTGGCAGGGTCGGCTTCCCGTCGGGCAGCGGGCGGTAGAGCATGACGGCGCTCGGTTCGAAGCCGGCCGCGGCGGTCTTGTCGACGCGCTCCCGGGTGCCCGTGGCGGGGTCGACGGCCTCGTACCGGCCGCGCCGCCACAGCAGGGCGACCGGTGCGCCGTCTTCCTCGCGCCTGCCCACCAGGGGTCCGCTGTTCTCCCGCCACCAGCGCCCGCCGAGCCGGACGGTGCGGGTGCGGATACGCGAGGCGAGGGCGACGCGTTCGACGGGGTCGGTCCGGCCTGAGGCGGTGGCCGCCTCGCCGGGCCGGGTCAGGGTGATGCGGGCCTCGTCGGCGACCAGGCGGCAGGCGGCGAAGGTCGCGTCGTCGTTCGCGCGGCCCTGGGCGGCTTTACCGGAGCGGTCGATGGAGGCCAGGAGTTCCCGGTCCGCCTGGGTGCGGGCGGCCTCGCCGGCCTCGATGCCGGCTGCCGCGCGGTCCTCGTGGGCGCGCTCCAACTGTTCGATCCAGCGGTCCAGGGCGTACAGCAGGCGGTACTGCTGGTCGACCATTCCCTGCCACATCGCCGGGTCGACGAGGAGGGTGCCGACCGCTTCCGCTTCGTAGGCGGCGCCGTACCGCACGCTGCCCGGGGTGATCCGCATCCACAGGATGTCGTCGTCGGTCCCGCCCTGGCCGGTGGTGGCGCGGCTCTCCAGCGGTGCCTGGCAGAGCACGCGCAGGCCACGGCCGACGCCGCGCGCGAAGGCGTCCTCCAGGGGGCTCGGGGGCGCTTCGTACCCCCACTGGTCCGGGGCGGTCGGGCCGGTGACCCACGGGTCGCCGTGCTCCAAGCGGTACAGCTCGCGCAGTTCGATGCGGCGCAGCCGGCAGCCTTGCAGGGGCCTGCCGACCAGGGTGTGCGCGGGGCCCTCGGCCGGGCCCAGCAGCAGCGTGCCCGCGGCCAGCCGCCCCAGGAAGTGCCAGGGCCCCGCCTGGGCCGCGTCGACGGCGAACAGGTCGAGTTCGCCGTCGACGACGAGCCACAGCACGAGCGGGTTCTCCAGGGACAGGCTGCGCAGGCCCGTGCAGTCGGTCTCCGAGCCGAGCGCGCCCAGGGCCGCCACGACCGGGTCCGGTGCGACGTGGGCCGGGTGCGGGAACGTCACGTCAGTGCTCCTTGACCAGTTCCGCGTACGGGCCTTGGGCGGTGACCAGGTGCTCGTGCCGTCCGCGTTCGACCACGGTGCCCCGGTCGAGGACGACGATCTCGTCGCTGTCGCGCACCGTGCTCAGCCGGTGGGCGATGACCACGCAGGCGCAGCCGCGGCGCCGCAGGTTGTCGATGACGATCTGCTCGGTGGCCGCGTCCAGGGCGCTGGTCACCTCGTCGAGGACCATGACGCTCGGGCGGCGCACGAGCGCCCGGGCGATCTCCAGGCGCTGGCGCTGGCCGCCGGAGAAGTTGCGGCCGTCCTGTTCGACGCGGCTGTGGATGCCACCGGGGCGGCGGGCGACCACGTCGTACACGGCGGCGTCCTGGAGGGCGGCCACGACGGCCTCGTCGGAGATGGAGGGGTCCCACAGCGTGACGTTGTCGCGCACGGTGCCCTCGAAGAGGAAGACGTCCTGGTCGACGAAGGAGACGGAGGCGGCGAGCGCGCCGCGCGGGATGTCCTCCAGCCGCGTTCCGTCGATGCGGACAGCACCCTCCCAGGGCGCGTGGAGGCCGGATATCAGCCGGGAGACGGTGGACTTGCCGCTGCCGGAGCCACCGACGAGCGCCACCTGCTGCCCGGGGCCGACCGTGAGGGAGAAGTCCTTGAGCAGCGGGGCGTCCAGGGGGCTGTAGCCGAAGGTGACGTGGTCCAGTTCGACGTGGCCCTTGAGGCGGCGGGTGCCGCCGGGGGGTTCGCGCCGGGAGTGGAGCGGGTCGGCGGGGAAGTTCTCGACGTCCTTGAGGCGGGCCACGTCGGCCGCGAATTCCTGGATCCGTCCGGCCACGCCGTTGAGGCGGGTGATCGGCGCGGTGAAGCTGGTCACCAGCGCCTGGAAGGCGACGAGCAGGCCGGCCGAGAGATGTCCCTCCACTGCCCGCAGGCCGCCGATCAGCAGGATCAGCGCGCTGTTGAGCGTGGCCAGGGTGGGGGCGACGACGGCCAGCCACGCGCCGGGCACGCCGAGCCGCTGCTGCACGTCGAGGGTGACCGCGTGCTGTCCGGCCCAGCGGCGGAAGAAGCCGTTCTCGCCGCCGGTGGCCTTCATCGTCTCGATGAGCGTGAGGCCGCTGTAGGAGGTGTTGGTCAGCCGGGCGCTCTCGGCACGCAGCTTCTGGGTGCCGGTGGCGCGCAGGTGGATCACGATCCGCATGGCCACCACGTTCAGGAGCGCGATCAGCACGCCGACGACGGTGAGCTGCGGGTCGTAGGTCCACAGCAGCACCGCGTAGAGCACGACCACGACGGCGTCCACGCCCGCTGCGGCGAGGTCGCGGGCGAGGGTCTCGGCGACGGCGTCGTTGGACCGCAGGCGCTGGACCAGGTCGGCCGGGTTGCGCTGGGAGAAGAAGGTGACCGGCAGTCGCAGCAGGTGGCGGAAGAAGCGGGCGCTGCCCAGGGTGGAGGAGATGACGCGCCCGCGCAGCAGATTGGCCTGTTGCAGCGCGGTGAGCGTGGCGGTGAGCACGAGGGTGACCGCCATCGACGCGAAGAGCACGCCCAGCGCGGACGTCTGGTCGCCGATGAGGAACATGTCGATGTACGTACGGCTCAGCGCGGGCACCGCCGCTCCGACGGCCACCAGCAGGAGGCTGGCGAGCACGGCGGCGAGCATGGTGCCCGACGTGCCGCGCAGCCGGGCGGGCATGGCGCCCATGACGCCGGGCCGACGGCCGGTGCGGCGGAAGCCCCGGTCGGGTTCGAAGGTGAGCACGACGCCCGTGAAGCTGGTGTCGAACTCCTCCATGGGGACGAACCGCCGTCCCTTCGCCGGGTCGTTGACGTGGACGCCGCGGCGGCCGAGGCGGCGGGAGGTGCCGTCGTAGACGACGTAGTGGTTGAACTCCCAGAAAAGAACGGCCGGCGGGCTCACCCCGGCGAGCGCGGCCAGGTCCATCTGCATGCCCTTGGCCTTCAGCCCGTAACCGCGCGCGGCCTTGAGGAGGTTGCCCGCGCGGGAGCCGTCGCGGGAGACGCCGCAGGCGATGCGCAGCTCTTCGAGGGGGACGAAGCGGCCGTGGTGGCCGAGCACCATGGCCAGCGCGGCGGCGCCGCACTCGACGGCCTCCATCTGCAGCACGGTGGGGGTGCGTACGGCCCGGGGCGTCCTGCCCCGGGGCCTTTCCGCGCGGCGGCGCGTGCCGCCCTGGGGTGCCGGGCGATGGCGGCGGCGCCCGGCGGGCGGGAGCCGGGGAGCGGGGGGACGGGAGCGGTCCTGGGCGGTCCGCGGTGTCGCGGTCACGGGAGCAGCCAATCGACGGGGCGCTGGGCGGAGAGGTGGACGGCGGCGGTGACCGGCGTCGTGGAGTCGAGGGGGTACGGGGGCCCGTCCGCGGAGGACCACCGGTAGCCGGACCTGGTGGCCGGGGAGCGCTCCAGTCGCACGAGCACCGCGACGGGGTCGCCCTGCCGGGAGAACCGCGCGGCGAGCCGGCCGTCGCCGAGGAAGCCGGTGATCTGCGCGGGCGTCTGGGGCGCGCGGCCGACCGCCGTGACGCGGCCGCGCAGCACGCCGAACTGCCGGGGCACGGACTGGACGTTCAGGTCGACCTGGGCGCCCACGGGGATGTCCGAGCCGTTCCCGCCGGGGACGTAGACCATGGCCACCAGCGGTTCGTCCGGATTCGTCACGCGTTCCACGACCGCCACGTCGGCGCCGGTCGCCAGGACCGAGCCAGTCCTGGCGACCAGGCTCGTCACCCGCCCGCCGGCCACCACGCGCACGGCCCGGGTGCCGCGGTCCGTACCGACTTCCAGCAGGGGCGCGCCCGGGGAGAGCAACTGGCCCTCCTTGGCGAGGATTCCGGTGACCTGACCGGCGAACGGGCTCTGCAGCATGTAGCTGCCCTCGGCGTGGGTGAGAATGCCGGGCGCGCCGAGCCTGGAGGCCACGGATCCGGTGAATGCCCAGATGCCCGCCACGGCCATGACGACGACCGTGACGGCCATGACGAGACGGCCCTGCGGGCGCGCGAAGCGTACGGGCAGATCGAGTTCTTCGGGCGATTGCAGCTTGGAAAGCGCCTTCTGGCGGAACTGCACGAACTATTCCTTCGACCGCATTCGTGACATGGATTTCTTTATTGCATGCCTGCTGCCCGCCGGCCGTGCGCCGACGGGCAGCCATGAACCCCGGAAAGGGGAGTTCCGGGGTTCATGGAATAACCTCACGGCGGCGTACGGGCAGCCGTCAGGCCGTGCCTCCTCCCGGACCGCCGGGTCCGGGGGCGGAATTCACGCTCAGAGACCGGCGACACCGGCGTGGACGCCGGCGATGCCCTCGACCTGGCCGGGCAGGGCCTGGGCGGCCTGCACCGTCTGCAGGGAGGTCACGGTGCCCAGCACGGTGTGAACGTCGCCGGTCACGGCGCCGACGAGGCCGCCGGAGAGGCTGACACCACCGGAAACGGCGTCCAGCTCGGCGTCGGCGATCTCGCGGGTCTCGATGTCGTTACGCATGATGCGCACCTTTCATTTGTCTGTCTGTTTTTCAATGATTGCGGCAGGCCGCACCAAAACGGCCCGACCGCCCCCGGAGCAGCCCGGTCTGAATCGACCGCCGTTCCAAGAACTGCCGCGGTGCGCAGATATAAGCACGCGAACGACTGAGACAGCCAACCGCGTTGACGTCTCCCGGCACCCGAGGCACCCCTCCAACCGACCCCCTTTCGGATTCATTTGCCGAACCGTCACATCTCCTTCACAAGATCGAGTAACAGATTCCGGGGGTCCGCCGCGCTCGCGGAACATAAATGGACACACGATCACCAAGCACGTCGGTCATAACCGGCATATCGAGGGCGGCGAGCGGCCGGGGACTCTTCTCCCATGGGCTGTGTAAAGATTTTCCGAAGCGACGTACGGTGACCGGAGGGTCGCTTCTCGGTGACAAAACCGCCGTGCGCGGCGCCGTCCCGGCCGGAGCTTCCGTCGGGCGTACGGCGCACGGGGCGCCCAGCACCCCCGAGTTCGCCACCGCACCACCGGCCCGGGCGCCCCGGCTCCGGTGCGGCCGGTTTTCGTCACCGGTGGCCGGGAATCGTCGGTGCGGCAGGGATTTCTGGGAACAGCGCGTCGATCGGAGGAGTTCTTTGCCCGCTGCGCAGACCGGCAAGCAGGCCCCCTCCTCCGCCCCGAGGACCGTTCCCGGCCGGGACGGAGAGGCCCGGGCGAGTGTCTTCGGCTGCTTCGAGCAGGGCTCGTCGGGCCGCTTCTCCCCCGACCTGCTGCTGAAGGTGCTCCGCCAGGCGGGCATCCTGCCCGACGACCCGAGGATCGCCGAGACCGTCGCCGCGCTGGACCGCCCCGCCCCCGTGCCCGCCGAGCCGTTGCTCCTCTCCAAGGAGGAGTTCTCCGCCGCCACCCGGCGCAACCGCGGCCTCATCGAACGCGCCGCCCGCGGGGAGCTCGCCGTCCCCGACTTCCCCGCGCTGGTGGAGGATCTCCAGCGCATCTATCAGGAGGTCCGCGCCGACCGGACCGGCGCCGTCGCCTCGTACATCCCCCAGCTCGCGCGCGTGGCCGCGGACCAGTTCGCGATCTCGGTGTGCACGGTGGACGGGCAGCGGTTCTCCATCGGCGACGCGGGCGTGAACTTCTGCCTGCAGTCGGTCTGCAAGACCGTCAACTACTGCCTCACGCTGGAGGAGCACGGGCCCGACACCGTCCACCGCCACGTCGGGCGGGAGCCCAGCGGCCAGGGCTTCAACGAGCTGACCTTCAACAAGGCCGGGCTGCCGCACAACCCGATGATAAACGCCGGGGCCATCATGAGCTGCGCCCTCATCCAGCGCGGACTCGACGCCGCGGACCGCTTCGACTTCGTGGCCGAGACCTGGAAGCGGCTGGCCGGCGGGCGCGGCGTCGGCTTCAACAACTCCGTCTATCTCTCCGAGCGCAACACCGCGGACCGCAACTTCGCCCTCGGCTACTCGATGCGGGAACGCGGCGCCTTCCCGCCCGGCACGGATCTGCTGGCCACCCTGGAGTTCTACTTCCAGTGCTGCTCGATCGAGGTCGACGCGCGGCAACTGGCCGTCGCCGCCGCCTCCCTGGCGAACGCCGGGGTCTGCCCGCTCACCGGAGACCCCGTCTTCTCCGCCCGGACGGTGCGCCACTGCCTGTCGCTGATGTCCTCGTGCGGCATGTACGACTTCTCCGGCGAGTTCGCCTTCACCATCGGTCTGCCCGCCAAGAGCGGGGTGTCCGGCGCCTTGATGCTGGTCGTGCCCCAGCTGATGGGCATCGCCATCTGGTCGCCCCGGCTGGACGCCCAGGGCAATTCCGTGCGGGGGATCGAGGTGTGCCAGCGCCTGGTCGAGTGCTACAACGTCCACACCTACGACCTGCTCACCGGCACCGGTGCCGGAACGGGCAAGCGCGATCCCCGCCTCAAGCGTCAGCAGAGCGCCATCGAAGGCATCGTGGGGCTGTGCCTCGCCGCCAGCCAGGGCGACCTCAACGAGATCCGCCGCCTGGCCGCCTGCAACGTCCCCCTCGGCGCCACCGACTACGACGGCCGCACCGCCCTGCACCTGGCCGCGGCCGAGGGCCATCGGGACACCGTGGACTTCCTGCTGTCGATGGGGGTCGACCCGGAACCGGTGGACCGCTGGGGCGGCACGCCGCTGGACGACGCCAACCGGGCCGGGCACCGGCTGCTGGCCCAGCAGCTCGCCGACGCAGCGGGCGGGCCCGGCACGGACCCAGCGGCGAAGCGACCGTAGCCGCCCCCTCCCGGGGCCCCGTTCAGTGTGCGGCGTACGGAGCGGAGGCGTCCCCGGCGAGGTGGGCCGGGGTGATGCGCGCGTGGCGGCCGAGGGTTTCGACGAACGCGGCGGTGAGGGGGTCGGGCCGGTGGCGGGTGTACACCGTCAGCGGCCGGCGCACCGCCGGCTCGGGCAGCAGGACGCGGCCGTCGAAGTGCGCGGGCACGATGTTCGCGGGCACCAGCGCGGGGCCTATCCCCGCGGCCGCCAACAGGGGTGCGGCGGCGGTCTGCTGGGTGCGGACGGCGGCCCGCGGCTGGAAGCCCGCCCTGGCGCAGACCTGGTCCAGCAGCTTAGCCAAGCCGTTGTCCGAGGCGTAGTGGACCCACTCGCGGTGCGCGAGACCGGCCAGCCGGATGCGGGAGCCGCCGTACGCGGCCGCGGGAAGGCCCTGCGCGGCCGGGTCGTCGTGGGCCATGACCACGACGAACTCCTCGGTGCCCAGCGGCGTCATCCGCCCGGTCCACTCCGTCGGGACGGGCCCGATCGCCACGTCCGCCCGGCCCGCCGCCATCGTGGCCTGGAGCGCCGCGGCGTGCGGCTGCTCGGCCACCATGACGCGGACGTCCGGGCGCGTCCGCCGCCACGCCCGCAGCACGGGCGGCAGCACCCCGAGGCTGATGGACTGCAAGGTGGCCAGCCGCAGCTCGCCTCCCGCGGTGCCGGCGACCCGCAGGGCGGCGGTCTTGACCTTGTCGGCGCCGGCCAGCGCGGCCTGCGCGTGCGGCAGCACCGCACGGCCCAGCGGCGTGAGCACGATCGGACGCGGTCCGCGCTCGATCAACGGCCCTCCGCAGGACCGCTCCAGCGTCTGGATCTGCCGGGACAGCGCGGGCTGGGACACGTGCAGCAGCTCGGCCGCCCGGGTGAAGGAGCCAGTGTCCACGATCGTCACCAAATACTGGAACTGCCTGAGAGTCATGGTCATAGCCGGAGGTTATGCAATGGCGATCAACGATTCATGGACGGACTGCTCATGGCTCCGCTGCCTTCCTTTGGCCGGCCCGGCCCGCAGAGCCTGTCGTCAGCCCTGTCCCCCGCCTTGGGGCAGCGGTGCGCCGGAATGCTCGGCGGGCCGCTCCTGGCAGGTGGCGCGGGCCCCTTCCCCGTCGGGCTGGGCAGGGCGGCGGATGACAAGGGACATCAGGGCGGCCACGCCGCAGAGCGAACCGATGGCGACCCAGACCGTGTCGTACGAGCCGAAGGCGTCGCGGGCGACGCCGCCGAGGAAGGCGACAGTGGCGGCGCCCACTTGGTGGGCGGCGTTCGTCCAGCCGAAGACGATGGCGCTGTCCTCGCCGTAGAACTCCCGGCACAGCGCCAGGACCGGGGGCACCGTGGCCAGGTCGAGGAGACCGAAGAGGACGACGAAGAGCAGCATCGACGGCTGCACGGTCGCCGTCATCATCATGGGCAGGAAGAGCAGCAGCACGCCGCGCAGCGCGAAGCACCCCGCCAGGAGCCGGCGGGCGTCGTAGCGGTCGGTCAGCCAGCCGGAGGCGATGGTGCCGGCGACGTTGAAGACACCGATGACGGCGAGCAGGGAGGACGCCGTGGTCACGGCCATGCCGTGATCGTGGGCGGCGGGGGTGAAGTGCGTCCACATGATGCCGTTGGTCGACGCGCCGCAGATGGCGAAGGCACCGGCGAGCAGCCAGAACGGTCCCGTCCGCGCGGTGTCCCGCAGCACGGTCAGGGCCCGGCGGGCGGCGCCGCGCGTGGGCGGCGGCTTGGGGACGAACTCCCGCGCGCCGTAGGGCTTCCGGCCCACATCGGCGGGGTGGTCGCGCAGGACGAACCAGACGAAGGGGACCACGGCGCAGGCGGCGAGGGCGACCGTCACGAGGGCGGGCCGCCATTGGTAGTGGTCGACGATCCAGGACAGCACGGGCAGGAAGACCATCTGGCCGAAGACGCTGCCGGCGGCGAGCACTCCGGTGACCAGGCCGCGCCGCCGGACGAACCAGCGGTTGGTGACCGTCGCTCCGAAGGCCATGGCCATCGATCCGGTGCCGAGGCCGACGAGCAGCCCCCAGTAGAGGGTCAGCTGCCACGCCGCGGTCATGACGGTGGTCAGGAGCGCGCCGCCGGCGACGACGGTGAGCGCGCCCGCGACGACCCGGCGCAGGCCGAAGCGGTCCATGAGGGCCGCGGCGAAGGGCGCGGTGATGCCGTAGAGCACCATGTTCACGGAGCTGGCGAACCCGATGGACCCGCGTGACCAGTGGAATTCGTCGTGCAGCGGGCCGACGAGCAGGCCCGGCATGGTGGAGAAGGCGCCTGCGACGACGATCGCCACGCAGGCGACGGCGGCCACCCACCAGGCGCGGTGCACGCCCCGTCGGCGGTCGGCCCCGGGGGCTTCGACGCTTTCGCTCATGGAGGGATTCCTTTGCGTGAGGTGGCTGCCCGGACGCGCGTGCCCGGCACGGTGCCACTGACACCGGCCGCGGCCGGCCGGGCCACCACGGCCGGGGGGGGGGGGGGGGGGGGGGGGGGGGGGGGGGGGGGGGGGGGGGGGGGGGGGGGGGGGGGGGGGGGGGGGGGGGGGGGGGGGGGGGGGTACGCTCCCCCTCCCCCCCCCCCTCCCCCCCCCCCCCCCCCCCCCCCCCCCCCCCCTGCCCCCCCCCCCCCCCCCCCATCCCCCCCCCCCCCCCCCCCCCCCCCCGGCGCGTGGTCACCGTGCGGACAGCGGGCCGATGCGGTAGAGCACTTCGTCGTGGTGCTCGCCGGGGAACTGATCTGCCGGGAACAGCACCTCGGTCTCGATCTCCGCGGCGTGGGACCTGGCCAGCTTCCTCAGCACCATGATGATCGCCTTGTTGTCGGCGGACACCGTGGCCTCCACATAGCGCGCGCCCGCGCCGGCCGCCCGTCCGACGGCCTCCTCGAAGAGCTTGACGCCGAGGAAGGGGATGCCGTGCCGCGGCTTGGCCGCCGTCTGCCAGACCATGTAGGTGTCCGGCTGCTCGGGCCTGAGGTACCCGGTCAGGAACCCGACGATCTCGCCGTCGACGGTGGCGACCAGCGAGCTCGCGGCGAAGTCCCGGAACCACAGGGCGTAGTAGTACGGGCTGTTGTTGTCGAGTTCGTCGCTGCGGTCGACCATGTCCCATACGGTGAGCGCGTCGCCGGGGTCCGGCGGCCGGTAGACGACGTGGGCGCGGGGTGTCGGTGTGCCGGTGGTGACGGTCATAGGACCCTCCTCCCTCAGATGCCCGTCGGCTCGGTGAGCAGGGGGTAGACGCCGTTCTCGTCGTGGTCCTCCCGGCCGGTGACCGGTGGGTTGAAGACGCAGACGTAGCGCGAGTCGGTCCTGGGCCGCAGCGTGTGCCGCTCGTGACCATCGAGCAGATACATCGTGCCGGGGGTGATCCAGTACTTCTCGCCGGTCTCCTCGTCGGTCAGCTCGCTCTCGCCCTCCACGCACAGGACGGCCTCGATGTGGTTGGCGTACCACATGGCGGTCTCGGTGCCCGCGTAGACCGTCGTCTCGTGGAGGGAGAACCCCACTCCCTCCTTGGCCAGCACGATGCGCTTGCTCTCCCAGGTGCCGCTCTTGCCCTTGACGTGCCGGTCGGTGTTCTCGATGTCGGCGAAGGAGCGCACGATCATGGTGGTGTTCCTTTCCGTGTGATGTCCGTGTGATGCGGTCCGGGTGCGCGGGTCAGGCCGCGGAGGTTTTCCCGGCGGGGCGCCCGGCGAGGACGAAATCGGTGAACGTGGCCACGGATTCGAAGTCGTCCACCTCGAGTTCCTCCGGGTCCACCTCCAGCCCGATGGAGTCCTCCAGGGCCATGAGCATTTCGAGCATGGTGGTGGAGTCCAGGTGCAGGTCGTCGAAGAGCCGGACCTCTCCCGTCAGGCCGGACACGGGCCGGTCCAGCACATCGGTGAGCGCGGCTTCGAGGGCCTGGACGACGTCTTGACGGTTCATCACAACTCCTTGTGCGGGGTGGGTCGGTGTGCGTTCACCGGGCTGTCCGGCTCTCCACGAGAGCCGCGAGCGCGCGGCGGTCGACCTTGCCGTTCCCGTTGGTCGGCAGGGTGTCGAGTGCCACGCAGCGGCGGGGCACCTTGAACTCCTCGATGTGTTCGCGCAGGTGGTCGAGCACTTCCGAGGGGCTGATGTCGGCCACGACGGCGAGCAGCGCGGTCCGGCCGCCCTCCGGGGGCAGCACGGCGGCGGAGGCCACTCCGGTGACCCGCCGGGCGGCCGCCTCCACCTCGGTCGCGCTGACCCGGAAGCCCCGTTCCTTGTAGAGGTCGTCGCGGCGTCCGCAGAAGTAGAGGTAGCCGTCCTGGTCCTGCCATCCGTAGTCGCCGGTGCGCAGTTCGGGGAAGAGCCCGTCCCGGCGGAAGAACCGCTCGGCGGTGAGCTCGGGCCGGCGCCAGTAGCCGGCCATGACGTTCGGGCCGCGCACGACGAACTGGCCGGTCTCGCCGGGCGGCAGGCGGCGGCCCTCGTCATCGAGGACGTAGACCTCGGTGCCGGGCAGCGGCAGCCCGCAGGAACCGGGCCGTTCCAGGTCGCCGTCCGGCGGCATGATGGCGGTGCGCTTGCACTCGGTGAGCCCGTACATCACCTGGATCCGCAGGCCCGGCAGGGCCTGGCGCAGCGCGGTCGTCGTGCTCTCGCACAGGGCCGCGCCGGTGGTGGTGAGGAGCCTGAGCCGCCGGAGCCTGCCCTCGCCGCGGCGGAGCAGCCAGGCGAGCCGGTCGGCGACCGAGGGGACGGCGGCGAGCACGGTCGCCCCGGTCTCCTCCAGGCTGCGCAGCAGTGGCGGCCCGGCTTCGGCCGCGGTGCCGAGCCGCAGGTGAGCACCGCTGAGGGCGGCCAGGAAGAGCTGGTAGAGGCCGTAGTCGAAGGAGAGCGGGAGGGGGCTGTAGAGGACGTCGTCCGCGCGGTAGCCGAGGCACTCCTGGATGGCCGTGGCGGCGAAGAGCATCTGTTGGTGGGTGCTCACCACCGCCTTGGGCAGGGATGTGGTGCCCGAGGTGTAGATGAGGCAGGCGGGGTCGACTGTCAGGGGCTCGGGGGCTGTTGGCGGGCCGCCTTCCGGGGCCGCGCCGTCGGCAAGGGCCGCGGCCAGCAGTTCACCGGCGGCGAGGAAGGGGACGGCGTACTCGGCCGCGGTACGGGCGGCGGCGGGGTCGTCGCAGACCATCAGGGCGGGTTCGCAGTCACGGAGCACGTGGACGAGCGGTGCTCCGCGGACCTGCTCGTGCAGCACGCTGAAGACCGCGCCGAGGCGGGACGCCGCGTAGACGAGGACGGCGACGACCGCGCCGTCGTCCGCCGACACGACGACGCGCTCGCCGCGCCCGACCCCTCGCGTGCGCAGGGCCTCGGCGGCCCGCACACTCGCCGAGGCGAGTCCGGCATAGGTGAGGGTCGTCCCCGAGGTGGTCAGGGCGCGGTCGTCCGGCCGGCTCCGGGCCGCCTCGTCCAGCAATTCGTGCAACAACTGGGGCGCTGGGCGCATCACTTCTCCTTGCGGGCGGCTGCTTTCCTCACGGGTTTCCCCGCGGTCTTCCTCACGGCCTTCCTTGCGGCCTTGCCTGTGGTCTTCCTCGCGGCTTTCCTCACGGGGATGACCGTGGTCGCCGTCGCGGCGCACACCAGGACGGGCGACCGGAGCACTTCGGCGGCGCTCGCCGTGGCTTCCGGGCGGGCCGCGATGACCTTGTGCGCCTCCAGTTCGACGACTCTGCGCAGCCTGGTGGTGCGGGTGAGGCGGGCGGTGGCTTCGATGTAGTCGCCGGGGTGGACGGGGGCGCTGAAGCGGATCGAGGTGTACTCCGACAGCAGGCCCTCGTCGCCGTCCGTACGGATCGTGATCTCGGTGACGAGATCTCCGAAGAGCCGCAGGACGCGTGCTCCGTCGACCAGCCCATCTCCGTAGTGGGCGTCTTCCTCGCCGATGCGCACGCGCAGCAGCGCGGTCGTCGGCGCTTCCTCGTCATCGCCGGGCGGCGGCATGGCGCGGGTTTCCTCTCGTCTTCGGCGTCGTGGGGTGCGGCCGGATGATCGCGACCGCCGCGACGACGTCGCGTTTGTGGGTGATGGACACGGCGACGGACAGGCCCCTGGGCCTTGCCGCGCGGCCGCGCAGGCTCACGCGCGGGGAGCCGTCGTCCGCGCGGCCGACGCAGATCTCCCGGGGGGCGATGCCCTGGAGCATGCCGGTGCCCAGCGCTTTGAGCACGGCCTCCTTGGCAGCGAAGCGGCCGGCCAGGAACTCCAGCCTGCGCTCCTCCCCCATCGCCGCGGCCGCCGTCAGCTCCTCGGGCGCGAAGGCGAAGCGGAGGAACCAGGGGCGTGTGACGAGCCTGCGCAGCTCCTCGCGGTCGAGGACGTCGAGGCCGACGCCGACCGTCTCCGCCGTCTTCGCCCCGGCCGGGGCGGCGGCGTTCACGTGTCCGGGCCGAAGTCGGCCAGCCGCTGTCTGGCCAGCAGTTCCTCGGCGGAGTCGGGTTCCCTGACGAGCGTGGCCCGGCCGCGGTGGACCAGCACCTCGGCCGGGAAGCCGTGGCTGAGGAAGAGTCCCGGCGAGGCGCTGGGGCCGTACGCTCCCGACCGCTCGACCCCCAGCAGGTCCCCTGGCCTGACCTCCGGCAGGGAAACACGCTTGGCGATGACGTCGTTGGGCGTGCACAGCGGGCCCGTCAGGGAATAGCGGCGCGTCACCGGAGCGTCAGGCCGGGTCAGGTGCCGGACCGGGAAGTTGCGTTTGACGAAACTCCCCACACCGGCGGCGGCCATGTGGTGATGGGTGCCGCCGTCCGCGACGACGAACCAGTCCCCCATGGACTCCTTCACATACCGGGCCTTCACCACGTAGGTGCCCGCCGGCGCCGTGAGATAGCGCCCCAATTCCATGATCAGACGGCAGCCGGGATGGCGCTCACCGAATCCTTCCACCGCCGCGCGCAGCCCTCGGCCCAGCGCGGCGACATCCGGATCGGTCTCGTTGTCGAAATACGCGACGCCGAGGCCGCCGCCGAAGTCCACCGTCTCCAGCGGAATGCCGAGTTCACCGGCCAGCTCCTCGGAGGCCGCCAGGATCTGCTCGGTGTTGCGGATCACGTCCGACGCGTCCAGGAAGCGCGTGCCCATATAGGCGTGCAGACCGGTGACCGTCACGTGCCGCAGACCGGACACGACCCCTTTCGAACGGCGCAGCGTCTCCTGATCGATACCGAACTGCCGCGGCTTGCCGCCCATGGCGAGCCCGGAGCCCTTGCTGTAGAAGGCGGGGTTCATCCGCAGGACGGCCCGGCGCCCTTCGGCGCCCCGCTCACCCGCCAGTTCGTCGAGCTGCCGCAGTTCTTCCAGGGATTCGCAGACCACGGCGTGGATCCCCGCGTCGACGCAGGCTTCGAGTTCGCGCCGGTCCTTTCCGGGGCCCAGGAAGATGATGTCCTCCGGCGCGATCCCGGCGCGGAGAGCCGTCAGGAGCTCCACGTAGGAGGAGACCTCGGCACCCGCTCCCTGCCGTCCCAGAAAGGCGCAGACGCTGATGTTCGGATTCGCCTTGAGGGAAAAGAATATGTCCACGGATTCCGGTAGCACGTCGCGCAGTTCACGATAGGTGCGCTCCAGGACCTCGCCGTCGTAGACGAAAAGTGGGGTGCCGAACCGTTCGGCCAGCTCGGACACGGGGTTTCCTTGAACGCGGACTTCCGTTGCGCCCATCCGCCCTCCAGCCATGATTTCCGTATGCGGCTTCGCTGATGGACAAGAGCTTCACGGGGTGCCTTCGTATTGACAAGCATTCGGCTCTGGACCGATCCGGCCCCTGTCCTGTTCAGTCCAGCTCCGGTCCAGCCCGTTCAGTCCGGCGGCGGATCGTGCTCGGAGGAGACGTCGAGCGGCAGCAAAGGCGCCTCGGCGCCCCGTAACTCCCAATTCCTGAGCCAGGACCGGGCGGACCGGGCACGGAACCAGAGCGCCTGTGCCGTGGCCTCGGCCGTACGGAGATCGGGCGCCCTGAGAAAGAGCCCGACGACCGGTCCCGGCCGCGCTTCGGCGTGGACGACGACGTGCTCGACCCCGTCCCGGGGAGTCGCCGACTCGGTCAGGGCCATGGCCACTCGATTCGGAATTCTTCCCTCCGAATCGAGTGCGCGAAGGTGGAGATGAACGAGATACATTCCCCGACCATGACGAGCCCGGCAGCGCGGCGGCAATGCGAAGGACCGGGCCCGTTCCGCCCATGTCCTAAAGCGTCCGCGATGCCGGTCGTGAGCCGGATGTCCGGCAAAGCGGCACCGTGACGAGGCAACACCTGTAGCAGGCATGCAATTTCTCCCGCCGGGCACGCTATGAACGCTCTGACGTCGATGGGATCAGGGAGGGAACGGGCATCGTGCTCGACATCCTCGGACTGGACCGCACCACCGAGTCCGTCTACCGCGAGATGCTGGCCGCCCCGGGCGCGGGTGCCCGCACCCTCTGCGCCCGCCTGGGACTCGCGGAGCCCGAACTGCGTGGCGCGCTCGACAGGCTCAGCGAACTGGGCCTGTTGCGCACCTCCCCCGAGGACCGGCAGGTGGATCCGGTCAGACCGGAGCTGGGCCTGAGCCTGCTGCTCGCCCGTCAGCAGGCCGAACTGGCGACACAGCAGCAGCGCGTCGAGGCGAGCCGCGTCGCGGTCGCCGAACTGATCTCCGAGGCTCCCCCGGCGGCCCCGGCCCTGGGCGACAGAACCGTGCTGCACCTCAACGGGGCCGCGGACATCCGCGACTACGCGCTGGCCGTCTGCGAGGAGACCGAGGAGGAGTTCCGGGTCCTCGCCCCCACGGGCCGCCGGACGGCCCCCGAACCGGTGGAACTGCGCCCGCTGCACCGTCGGCTGCTCGCCCGCGGCGTTCCCTCGCGGACGGTGTACATGGACAGCGTCCGGCTCGATCCCGACAGGGCCGCCCACGCCGAGTGGCTCGCCTCCCTGGGCGCCGGTGTCCGCACGGCGCCCTCCCTGCCCCTCAGGATGATCATCTGCGACCGGCGGGTCGCCCTGATCGTCCGGTGCGACGAGGGCTCCGGAGCGGGCGCCGTGGCCATCGCCTCGACCGACGTCGTCGAAGCGCTGGGTGCCCTGTTCGAGACGGTGTGGGAATCCGCCGCCCCCTGGGGAACCTCGCCCCGGCCCTCCCCCTCCGACCTCAGCCGCCAGCAGGCGGAGGCCCTCCGCCTGCTCGCCCAGGGTCACACCGACGAGGCGATAGCCAAACGACTGGGTGTCTCGACCCGCACCGCCCGGCGCATCGCCTCCGCGGTGATGACCCACCTCGACGCACGCAGTCGCTTCCAGGCCGGGGTCCACGCGGTACAGCGCGGCTGCCTCCCACGGACGGACCTGCCGCCGTGACGGAGCTCCACGTCGCTCTCTCCTACGCCGGCCGGGTGGCCGCGGCGCACCCGGCCGGGAAGATCACGGGCGGCGTGCGAAGACGTACACCGCGCTTCTCATGATGAAGTCAGGGTCCAGCGGACGCCCGTAGCCCGCGGCGGCCTCCGGGGCCGGCACGTCCCGCGTCTCCCAGCCCAGGTCCGACAGGCGCGCTCCCGGCGTGGGCCGCTGGTCCGTGTGGAGCAGGCCGCAGACGTCGACGCCCGTGCTGCGGGCGTTGTCCCGGATCACGTCGGAGTCCAGGGCCTGCCGCATGTCCCCCACGTACTCCACCGCCAGCCGGCTGCCGGGCGCGGAGAGGCGGTGGATCTCGTGGAACAGACCTTCCTCGGCCTCGGGCGGGAGGTAGGGCAGGAGGCCCTCGGCGAGCCAGGCGGTCGGACGCGCGCGGTCGAAGCCCGCCTTCTCCAGGGCCGCCGCCCAGTCGAGCCGCAGATCCACGGGCACCGGCCGGTGGTCGCAGGCCGTGGTGGCACCGTACTTCCGCAGGACCTTCGCCTTGAAGTCCAGCACCCGAGGCTGGTCGATCTCGAAGACGACGACGCCTCCCGGCCAGGGCAGCCGGAACGGCCGGGTGTCGAGACCCGCCGCGAGCAACACGATCTGTGTGACGCCGGCGTCGAGGGCCCGCTGGAAGTAGTCGTCGAAGGCACGGGTACGCACGGCGACATAGGTATCCACGCCCGGCGTGCCCGCCTCCCCCTCCATGGCCGTCGCCTCGGCCACGGTCGTCGGCAGCGGCACCGGGGAGTCGGCCTCCTCGATGAAATGGGCCGCGTACGGGTCCTTCGCCAGGGCTTCGGCCCGAGTCGTCTCGACAGCTCTGCCGGCGGCCACCGCCAGTGCCGTGATGCCGATTCCCGAGACGATGTCCCACTCTTGTTCCGAGCTCAACGGGTGCCTCCGCACGATCGGGCTGCCGACTTCCCGCGCATCGGCCACGGGGCGACAGCCGCCGAAATGTGGGCCATGCTAGGCCGCGCTCAGCGGGCCTTTTACTAGGATGCCGGGGCCGGTGGGCGGTGTGGTGGGTTGGCCTGTATGCGGGTGTGTGTTCAAGCCGTCGGAGCGCTTCACGAGAGACCGGACAACCTGTCAGATTCGACAAGGTCGCGTCGGACTGTGACCGATTGCCCGCCGGAGTGTGTGGCTCGGCAGGTGTGCGGCGGCAGTCGGGTCGAACGCCGTGTCGTAGGGCTGACGCTCGACACCGAAGTTGACGAGGCCGCGAAGCGGACGAGGCCGAGGGCGGAGATGTGGTCGGGGCCGAGCTGCCGGTCTCCAGGGAGCGCGCCGGAATTCATTGGGTGAACCACGCGTCCCACCGGCAGAATGTGCGCATGAACAACCGGCTCAACGACATTCCCGAGGCCCCCGCGACGGCCCACTGGATCACCACACCCATCACCGCGGAGCTCCTGCGCGGCGCCCTGGAGCTGGAGCGCACCGAGCACGGGGTGCTTCCGCACCGGCTGCCGGCCCGGGCCCGCGCGCAGGGCGCCGACGGGCAGCTGGCCATGGTGGAGGCCCAGCCCTCCGGGGTACGGCTGGTGTTCCGCACCCGCGCCACCGTCGTCGAGCTGGACACGCTCCCCACCAAGATGGTCTACAAGGGCGCCCCGCCGCGGCCCGACGGCGTGTACGACCTGCTCGTCGACGGCCGCCTGGCCGGGCAGTCCCACGCGTCCGGCGGCAACGTGCTGACCGTGGACATGGCATCCGGCTCCGCCGAGACCCGGCCCGGCCCCGTCGGCACCGTCCGGTTCCCCGGCCTGCCCGACCGCGTCAAGGACGTCGAGATCTGGCTGCCGTACAACGAGATCACCCAGCTGGTCGCGCTGCGCACCGACGCTCCCGTCGAGACGGCGCCGGCCAGCGGCCGCAAGAAGTGGCTGCACCACGGCAGTTCGATCAGCCATGGCTCCAACGCCGCGAGCCCCACCACGACCTGGCCCGCGCTGGCCGCCTCCCTCGGCGGCGTGGAACTGACCAACCTGGGCCTGGGCGGCAGCGCCCTGCTCGACCCCTTCACCGCCCGGACCCTGCGGGACACCCCCGCCGACCTGATCAGCGTCAAGATCGGCATCAACCTCGTCAACACCGATCTGATGCGTCTGCGCGCCTTCGGCCCGGCGGTGCACGGCTTCCTCGACACCATCCGCGAGGGGCACCCCACCACACCGCTCCTGGTGATCTCGCCCATCCTGTGCCCCATCCACGAGGACACCCCCGGCCCCAGCGCCCCGGACTTCAGCGACCTCAGCGCGGGAATCCTCCGGTTCCGGGCCGCGGGCGACCCCGCGGAACGGGCCGCCGGGAAGCTCACACTCAACGTCATCCGCGATGAGCTGGCCCGCCTCGTGAAGCAGCGGGCAGCCGACGACCCGCACCTGCACTACCTCGACGGCCGCGACCTCTACGGCGAGGCCGACCTCGCCGAACTGCCGCTCCCCGACCAGCTCCACCCGGACGCCCCCACCCACCGCCGCATGGCCGGACGCTTCGCCGCGCTGGCCTTCACCTCCGACGGCCCACTCGCCGCCGAGCGCGCCTGAAACACCGGCGGGGTGGGACCGAGGACCCGGCGGCGTCACCCGGACGGCCGGCGCACTGCCCGACAGGCCGAGTGACCGTCCCGCGCCGAGGCTTGTCGCATCGGCGTGGGGCGGGTCCTGGGTCTCGTCAGCCGAACAGGTCCCGGGTGGCCAGGGCCGTGCCCTCGGTGCGGGCGCGGATCTTGGCGAAGGCCGTATCGCGGGAGGTCGAGGTGTCGTCGGCGAACGGTGCGAAGCCGCAGTCGTCGCACGTGCCCAGGCGGTCGACGGGCAGGTGGCGGGCGGCGGTCAGGACCCGGTCGCGGACCTCCTCGGGGGTCTCGACCCGGGGGTCGATCGGATCGATGACCCCGACGAACACCCGGGCGCTGTCGGGCAGATGGTCGGCGAGGACCCCGAGGGCCTTCTCCGGTTCCGGCTCGCTCGCCAGCTGGACGTAGAAGTTCCCCGCCTTGAGCCGCAGCAGCCCGGGGAGCAACCCGGCGTAGGACACGTCGAGGCTGTGGGTGGAGTCCTGGTCGCCGCCGGGACAGCTGTGCACGCCGATCCTCGCCTGTTCGGCTGCGGAGAAGCGCTCCAGGACACGGTTGTTGAGCGCGATGAACTGCTCCAGCAGGCCACCGCTGGGGTCGAGTTTCAGCGCGAGGCGGGCCTCGGTGAAGTCGAGCTGGACGACGTGGGCGCCGGCGTCCAGGCAACCACGGATGTCGGTCTCCGCCTCCGCGGTGAGATCGTCGAGGAAGGCGTCACGGGAGTAGCCGTCGATGCCGTCCGCCGGGTAGAGAAGGCTGAGCGCCGAGGGCGCGATGACGGCCTGTTTGACGGGGACGGTCGCGTGCCGGGCGGCGGCCCGCAGATAGCGGTCGGCGTGCGAGGCGTAGCGCAGCGGTCCGGCCGTCAGGCGGGGAAGCTGCCGCTGGTGTCCGTCGGCGAACGGGATGACGGCACCGTCGGGTGCCAGGTGCTTCAGCCCGGCGAGGGGGTAGGTGGCGAAGCTGGGCTTGGCCTGTTCGCCGTCGGTGACGACGGGCGATCCGGCCTCCTCCAGGCGGCGGACCGTGTCGCGGACCGCGTGGTCCTGGGCGGCGGCGAGTTCGTCGTCGCCGATCCGGCCGTCGGCGTGGGCCGTCATGGCCGCGAGCAGCTCGGCGGGCCGGGGGATGCTTCCGATGGGCTCGGTGGGGATCCCCGCCCGGGCCGCGGTCACGGCTGGACCTTCAGCTGCGCCTGGCCGCTGTTTCCCGTGATGCCGGAGCCGGCGCATTCCGTGGGCGACTGGTGGGGCGGTGCGAGAAACACGTCCCGCTCGGCCGGTTGTCCCTCGCCGCGCCCCTCGACGACCCGGCCGGTCAGCCGGACGTCGAGAATTGCGGCCGTACGGATGGTGGTACCGCTGTCGTAGTCGATCAGCGACCTTTCGCCGTCGGCGTACCGCACGACTTCCGTGACGCGAGGGCTGCTCAGTCCGTCGCAGGACGCTGTCGGCGACACCCCGTCCAAGGAGCCGGTGGCCGATACGGTCCGGCCGGGTGCGACGGTGCACTCGTAGTGGGCCTCCGTGCGTACGCGGGTTTCGCGCGACGTTGAGGTCAAGGGCGGGTCGTACGTGCTCTCGCTCGGGCCCTGGCACAGGACGCTCGCTCTGTGTCTGCCCTCGTCGGCCTGCCCGGCCGGCGCCCCCGCCCACGACGAGCCCACCAGGACGAGGGAACTCAACGCCACCGCCGCACCACGCCTGCCGATCATGCAACCTCCAGGGCTCGTTGACGCTGTCGGCCCTGAGTTACCCCCCTGAGGCCGTCGCCGCCCCGGCTCGTTGGCTCGGGCCGGCCGCGCGCGTCCGCTCCCGCGCGCGGTGTCGGCACCACGTGCTCCGCGTGGGCTCCCCGGGCCGCCTTGAAGTCCGGCCGGGCGGGTAGGCACGGCCGGACGGGACGCGGCTCTCGCTCCCGGCCCCATGCGACAGAAGGTGCTTCAGTGAACGAAACCGCCGCCAAGCGGCTCGTCTTCGCCATGCTCGACGCGGACGGGGACGGGATCATCTCCCAGGAGGAGTACGCCGCGCGAGCCGAGCGGGTGACGCGGGCCTCGGGGCGCGCGAAGGACGACCCTCTCGTCATCACCGCGCTGGCGGCCGGGCAGGGCGCCTGGGCGGCGATGGACGCGGACGGCGACGGAAAGGTGACCTTCGACGAGTACGCGGCGTGGGCGGGAGCCGAGGCGTTCGACACCGTCTGCGAGCCGGTGCTCGGCGGGCTGTTCGACCTCGTCGACACCGACGGGGACGGTGCTCTGGACCTGCCGGGGTTCACCTTGCTGCGCACGGCGTTGGGGAACCCGGTCAGCAGTATCACGTCGGCCTTCGGCGCACTGGACACGGACGGCGACGGGCTCATCCGCCGTGAGGACTACCTCGCTTCGGTCCGTGCCCATGTCAGCGGGGAGGACTCCCCCATGGGCGAGGCTCTGTACGGCGGCGGGACGGCGGCGGCCATGGAGCAGGTGAGCCCGTCGGAGGCACCATGACCGTGGCACCACCGACCGCCCGGCACCACCGCACCGGGACGACAGCCCACGAGGGTTGCCGCCCCGTCATCCGGGTCCTGTCACCCGACTCCTGTCACTTCTTGCACAGGGGGACCGGTGACAGGTTCTCCACATAGCGTGCCGCGACATAGCCGGGCTTGGTGGCCAGCAGATACCACAGGTCGTTGCCGGCGACGTTCTGACCGTGCTTCTTGCAGGACAGCCCGACCACCGTGCCCGGCTTGAGCGCGCCGAGGAACTTGGCGGTGGACATGGGCTGTTCACGGATCGACAGGGGCAGTCTGGAGACCACCTTGCCCTTGGGCGCCGCGGCCACGGCGGCCGGCGCGGCGGGCGCCCCGGCCTGGGTGTCCTGGGCTCCGGCCGGGGCCGCGGCCAGGAGCGCCCCGGAGCCGGCCAGCAGGACCACCGCGCCGGCGGCGGCCATGCGGCGCATCGACGGATACGTCATCTGTTTCTCCCTTTCCATCCTCGAGGGCTTCAACGGGAGTTACATGACGTATGGCCCACGAGGGCACGGAAGGGTTGCCCCGCTCCGGGCAGGACACGAGCGCGGGGTTGCGCGCGACGGAGGACGTTCCGGGACACACTCGTCACATGAGCACCGGAAACCGGAAGACCGCCGCCGCGCTGCTGCGGGCGCATGGGAAGACGTACGCCGAAGAGGCCGGCATCCGCTTGCGGGACACCCCGCAGCCGCTGTACCGGCTGCTCGTGCTGGCCTGCCTGCTCAGCGCGCGGATCCGGGCCTCCGTCGCGGTCGACACCGCGCGCAGTCTGGCGGAAGCGGGCATGAAGGATCCACGGCGGATGGCTGAGGCGACCTGGCAGCAGCGTGTGGACGCGCTGGGCGAGGGCGGCTACCGACGCTACGACGAGCGCACCGCCACCCAGCTGGGGGACGGTGCGCGGTTGCTGCTCGACCGGTGGCGGGGAGACCTCCGGCGCCTGCGTGAGGAGGCGGGTGGCGATACGGGGCGGCTGCGGAAGCTGCTCCAGGAGCTCCCGGGGCTCGGGCCCACGGGCGCGGACATCTTCCTGCGGGAGGTGCAGGGCGTGTGGCCCGAGGTGTATCCGCGCTTCGACGGCAAGGCCGGCGAGGGAGCCGAACGCCTCGGGCTGCCGCGCGAACCCGGCGCCCTGGCGCGCCTGGTCGAGCGCGAGCAGGCCCCGGCCTTCGCGGCGGCGCTGGTGCGGGTCGCGCTCGACAAGGAGCTCGCCGACGAGGTGCTGCAAGGAAGCTGACCGACGCGGGGCGGGTCCTGTGGGGGCCGGGAGAACTCCCGGAGGACCCGCACCGCGCGCTGGGAGGGATGAGCCGCGGCCTCCTACCAGGTGGCCGGCGGCCCGTGCAGACCGAAGTTCGCGGGTGCGCGCGCCGGGCAGTCGCGGGGACAGGCCGACGAGGGCGGTGTCCTGGCTCCCGGCGGGAGGCCGGTCGCCTTCTTCACAGCACACTCTCCGCCTTGGCCGACAGGGCGAGGCCGCGCCGGTCGACGACCTTCAAGGGGACACCGAGCGGAGCGTGGCGGCGCGCGTACCCACGCACGTACCAGTGGTGCAGCCAGACCGTCGAGGCGAGGAAGACGAACGCCTGGTTCTCCTTCGTGCCGATCCCCTCCGGCGGGCTGTCGAAGACGCGGTCGGTGAGCCGCCCGACGAAGTGCGGGTCCAGCACACCGATCTCGTCGAGGGTGTCGGAGTCGGTCAGCAGCTCGCGGTAGTCCGGGCGGGAGCGGACGAACGCGGCGCTGTCCGGGGCGCGGTAGGGGAACTTCCCCTTCTTGACGATCCGTTCGGGCAGCACATCAGCATAGGCCCGCTTGAGCAGGTACTTCTCGTCGAAGGAGTCCCCGAACCGCAGGTTCAGGGACGCCGCCCGGCGGACGACGGCGGGGTCCAGGAAGGGGCAGCGGTTCTCGACGCCGTGCGCGAGCGCCATCCGCTCGCCCTGGGTCGACAGCAGATAGCCGCCCAGCAGCGTGCGGAACTCCAGCCACTGCGCCTTCTGCACCGGCGAGAGCCGCGCGTATCCGGGCTCCCGGGCCACCAGCTCCGTGACGGCCGCGAACGGGTCGCCCGGCTCCCGCAGCAGGCGTGCGGCGAAGCGGCCGTTCTGGAAGCGCATCTGGTGCGAGAAGAGGCCGGGCAGGTTCTCCTCGGTGAACTGCTGGTAGAGCTCCAGCATGCGGCGGTGGCCGTCCGCGCCGTTGAAGTGGCGCAGGTACGGATAGAGCTGGCCCATCCTGCGCATGCGGGTGTCGTCGTCCATCTCGTGCCACGCCGACAGCAGCTGGGTGTCCTTGAAGATGCCGTATCCGAGGAAGGCCTCGTCCGCGCCCTCGCCGCTGAGGACGACCTTGATGCCCTCGCTCCGCACATGGCGGGCCAGCAGGTACATCGGCACGAACGCGGTACGGAAGACGGGCACCTCGGCGTGCCGGACCGCTTCCGGGAAGGTGTCGACGATGTCGGAGTCCGTCACCCGCACCGTGGAGTGCCGCGTGCCGAGGTGCTCGGCCAGCTCGGCCTGTTCGGCGGACTCGTCGAACTCCGGGTCCTCGTACTCGATCGAGAACATGCGCAGCGGGTGGTCGGTCCGCCGCGCCGCGATGTGCGCGATGACGGACGAGTCCAGCCCGCCGGAGGCGTAGACCCCGACCTCGGTGTCGCTGCGCAGCCGCACGTCGACCGCGGCCTCGAGCTCCGCGCGGACCAGCTCGACGGCCTCCTGCTCGGACTCCGGTGCGGGGCCCGCGGTCAGGTCGAGGCTCGCCCAGCGGCCGCGGCGGACCGTGTCCCCGCGCACGGAGAGGTATTCCCCCATCGGGATCTGCTCGATCCCGCGGTAGCCGCTCTGGCCGGGCAGCGGTGCCCAGGTGCCGTAGATCGATGACAGCTGCCGCGCGTCGAACTCGAAGGTGAAGCCGGGGTAGGCCAGGAACGCCTTCATCTCGGAGGCGAACAGCCAGGCGCCCTCGTGCCGGGCGACGAACAGCGGCCGCTTGCCGAACCGGTCGCGCGCCAGGTGCAGCTCACCGGTGGTGGTGTCGAAGACGGCGAACGCGAAGGCGCCGTTGAACCGGGGCAGGCAGTCGTGACCCCAGGCGGCCCAGGCGGCCAGCACGACCTCGGTGTCGGAGGCGGTGCGGAAGGTGAAGCCGCGGGCGGTCAGTTCGGCGCGCAGCTCACGGTAGTTGTAGAGCTCACCGTTGTAGCAGAGCCAGTAGCGGCCGTCGGCGCTGCCGGCCGGCTGCGCGCCGCCGACCGGGTCGATGACGCCCAGCCGTACCGTGCCCATGGCCAGGCGGTCGTCGAGGAAGCAGCCCGCTTCGTCCGGGCCGCGGTGCTCGATCTGCGCGAGCATGTCGTGGATCAGGTGCTGGTATTCCTGCGGGTGCAGGGAGCTTCCGTGGAAGCCGGCTATGCCGCACATCGGATCACCGGCTCCCGACGGTCCGCGCGCGGGCGGCGTCGGCGAACTCGGCGATGCCGTTCAGCGAGCCCATGATGTTGCTGAGGAGTTCGTCCTTGCCGAAGGAGACGTCGTATTCCTTCGCGATGTGCGCCATCAGCTGGAGGTAGCCGAACGAGTCGAGGATGCCCGCCTTGAACAGGTCGGTGTCCTCGGTGATCTCCGAGTCGAACTCGAACATCAGCTGCTCTTCCATGTACTTCTTGATTTCGTGCTTCATGGTGTCCTCACCGTCGGATGGCTGGTCTGGACGCGCGCCGATGCCCTGGCGCCCGTGCACGCCGCGCCGTACGGGTCGCGGTGTCACGCGACCGCGGGCCCGGAGCGGACAGCCCGGGCCGGCGCGGGCCACGGGGCCCGGACGAAGAAGTGGTCACCGGGGAACCGGCGGGTGGTCGGGGGCCGGGCGGTCTCCCGCTGCCGGGCGTCGGCGCCGGCCGGGGTGAACCGTTCGTCCTCGCCGGTCATGGCGGTGACGGGCACGTCCGGGAGCTGTTCGGTCAGGCCGGCGCGGGCGCGCTCGTCACCGCCCGCGAAGGCGGCGCGGAACAGCCGGGGCCGTGTCCGCGCCGCCACGCGGGCGGGGGTCGTGGAGGCCGTGCGGAGCTGCTCGGCCACGCGCGTGAGGACCTTCGCTTCGCCCACCTGCCGGCAGTCGTCGGCGGAGGTGCGCTCCGACAGGCAGCGGATGCTTCCCGGCCACCTCACCGAACCGGAGATCCGCTCGCCCGGCGTCACGGCGATGTCCCGCTCCGCGTACGGCCGGGCGGTGAGGCCGGCGATCACCGTGGCCCGCGGCGGGGAGACGTGGAAGCCCTTGCGGAAGGCGCCGGGCTCATCGCGTGCCGGAGCCGTGAACCGCGAGCGGAAGGCGGCCGGCATCTTCGGCGGGGCGAGCCTGATCCGGTGCTCGTCGGGAATGGCGCGGGCGCGCTCGATCCCGTCGCGGGCCCCGGGCGGCACGATTTCGCGAGAGCCGCCGGAATCACGGCGGGCGAACGGCACGGCGATGCTCTTCAGGTGAATTCCTCTCGGTGTCCCGGCGGTTCAGGGGAGGGCGCGGCGACGGCTGTTTTCAGCCGCTTCATGTGCTCCTGTTTCGGCGGTGGTTCCCGACACCGGGAATCCTGCGTCACCGCCCTTGCGGACCCCTGGTCCGGACGCTGGCGGCCCCTTGCCGCCGACTGTGGCCGAATTCCGGTGTCCTCGACGGAACCCCTGCGGAATCCTTGCCGATAGCTTGCCGACCGCTGGGTTGTGATCTTGGAATGCGCCGTTTCCTATGCCAAGATCACAATTCGGCGGGGGCGGCCGACCGGCGTCGACCATCCGTCAGCACAGTCGCGCGTGCGAGAACGATTGGGATCCACATGCCCACATCCCCGATACCGAGTCCGCCGACGACCTCCGTGGAACCCCTGCTGAGCGTTCTGGGTCCCATGTCGGCACGCCACGGCGGGCGGGACTTCCCTCTCGGACCGCCCCGCAGGCGCGCGCTGCTGGCCCTGCTGCTCATCCGCCTGGGCCGCGTGGTGCCGACGGAACAGCTCATCGAGGAACTGTGGGGCGAGGAACCACCGCGCCAGGCCGTCGCCACCCTCCAGAGCCACGTCTCCCACCTGCGCCGCGCCCTGCACCCCGCGGACGGGCCCGGCCGCCCGTCGGTGCTGCGCCACCGGGCCCCGGGGTACGTCCTGGAGCTCGATCCCGAAGAGATCGACGTCTACCGCTTCGAGCGCCTGGTCACCGACGGGCGGCGGCTCCTGGAACGACGCGAGCCGCTCCCGGCCCGCGACCGGTTCACCGAGGCGCTCGGGCTGTGGCGCGGCTCGCCCTACGCGGAGTTCGACGGCCACCCGCCGCTCAGCGACGAGGGCACGCGGCTGGAACAGGTCAGGCTCACCGCCGTGGAGTCCTGCGCGGAGGCCCGGCTGGCCCTGGGAGCGGCCGAGGAAGTGGCCGCGGAACTGGACCGCGAGGCACGCCGCCACCCCACGCGGGAACGCCTCGTCGGCCACTTGATGACCGCCTTGTCCCGGCTCGGACGGCAGGCCGAGGCGCTGGAGGTGTACGAACGGACCCGCCACCACCTGGTCGAGGAGTTCGGCGTGGACACCGCCGCCGAGCTCCGGCGGATCCGGACCGCGATCCTCCGCCAGGAGCCGGAGACGTGCGGGGCCACCGGCGAGCCCCGCCCCGAACACCCCGGGCCCGTACGGGCGGTGAGGCGTACGGCCGCGCAGACGGACGGCTCCGGGGAGCGGAAGGCCGGCGACGGCCCCTCGTCCCCAGCGGCACGGGAGCCCGCGGGGAGCGGCGAGGCCGGTGGGACCGGTGCGCCCGACGGGCCCGGGGAGCCCGGCGCCGCCGGGAGCGACCGGGAGCCTACGGAGCAGCCCGCGGCCGGAGGCACCGCGCAGGACACGACGGCCCGGGCCGCCACCGACCAGGCGGACTTCCAGCGGGCGAGCACCCCCTCACCGTTCACCGGCCGCGGCATGGAGCTCTACCGCCTGACGACCGCGGCCACGAGCGCGCTCGTCGGCCACGGACACGTGGCCGGTGTCCTCGGCCCCGCCGGTGTCGGCAAGACCCGTCTGCTCCTCGAACTCGCCCCACGGCTGGAGGCCGCCGGCGAGAACGCGGAGGGCGCCGGCCTGGAGGTGATCTGGAGCCACTGCTTCCCCGGCGAGGGCGTGCCGCCCTACTGGCCGTGGACCCAGGTCCTGCGGCGCCTTTCCACCACCCGCCCGGACGCCTTCCGCCGCGCGACGGAACCCTTCGGCCCCCTGCTCGCTCCCCTGATGCCCGAGCGCTCGGCGGGTCCCGACGGCGGCTCCGACTGGGGCCAGGCGCGGTTCCTCACCCATGACGCGGTCTGCGAGGTCCTGCTCACCCTGGCCGCCCAGCGGCCACTCGTGCTGCTCCTCGAAGACCTGCACTGGGCCGACACCGCCTCCCTGGACCTGCTCAGGCTGCTCAGCATCCGCCGCCAGGGCCACCCGCTCGGCATCGTGCTGACGGCCCGTGAGCTGGAGGTCGAGACCGACGCCACGGTGCGCCGGATGATCACCGAGATCCTGCGCGGCCCCAGGACCGAGACCCTCCGGCTCGGCGGGCTCTCCCGGCAGGCCGTCGCCTCCCTGGTCTGGGCGCAGGCCGGGCCGGGCGTGGACGCCGAGGTCGTCGAGGTGCTGTACCGGCGCAGCGAGGGCAATCCGTACTTCGTCATGCAGCTTCTGTCGCTGCTGGACAACGCGCGTAGCCTGCACCGCGCGGACGCGGTGGACGTGCTCCTCGCCCGTATCCCGACCGGGGTGCGCGAGGCCCTGCACCAGCGGTTCGCGGCGCTGCCCGAACCGGTCCTGCGCGTCCTTCGGCTGTGCGCGGTCATCGGTGCCGAGATCGACTCCGATCTGCTGCACCGCACCGCCACCGAGGACGAACCCGTCGCCGAGGCGCTGGAGTCGGCGATCCGCGCCGGGCTCCTCGGCGAGGACCCGCACTGCCCCGAGCGGCTGCACTTCGCCCACGCCCTGGTGCGGGAGACACTGGTCGACGAGCTCGCGCGCGAGGACCGGCACCGGTTGCACGCCCGGGTGGCCAGGGCCCTGTGCCCCCGCAGGCCCGGCCAGGTGGCGGACGAGGAGATCGAGCGGGTGGCCCACCACTCGTGGCACGCCAAGAACGCGCTGCCCGCCGAGCAGGCGCTCCCCCGGCTGCTGCGCGCCGCCGAACACGCCGAACAGCAGCTGGCGTACGAACAGGTGGAGACCTGGCTGCGCCGGGCGGTGCACCTGGTCGGCACCCTGCCCGTCGACGACCCGTCGACCCTGCGGCTGGAACAGCGGCTGCACATCCAGCTCGGCCAGGTGCTGGCCACCACCCGGGGCTACGGCCACCCGGAGGCCGAGACGGAGCTCTCGCGCGGCCGCGCCCTCAGTGCGGACACCCAGGCGCCCGAGGACCCGTCGGTGCTCTGGGCGCTGTGCGCGGCCTATCTCGTCACCGGCCGCTATGACGCCTCCCGGCAGTTCTCCGGACTGCTGCGGGAGATCGCGGAGCGCTCCCAGGAGCCCGTGGCGGTGCTCGGCGCGGCGTACGGCGAGGGCATCGTGCTGCACGTCCGCGGCCAACTGCCGCAGGCGCTGGCCGAGCTGGAGCGCGGTGTCGAGATGGCGGACCACTTCGCCCGTGAGGGCCACTCGCTGGCCCGTACGTTCCAGCACGACCCGCGTGTCTCCTGCCGCTCGTACGACGCCTTCACCCACTGGCTGCTGGGCGACCGGCGGACCGCGGGGGCGCGCCGCCGCGAGCTGCTGCGGCTGACCGAGTACGAGAGCAGGCCCTCCGACCGGTCCTTCGCCCTTTACGTGGACGCGGTCATCGCGGCCTGGGAGGGCGACGCCCGCACGGCGCGCGCCTCCGCCGCCGAGGGTGTCCGGCTGGCGGGCGACCACGGGCTGCTCTACTGGAAGGCGATGCTCGGCCTGCTCGAAGGCTGGGGCCTGACGCACTCGGGGCGACAGACGGACGGCCTGGGCCTGATGCACTCCTCGCTGGCCGAACTGCGCGGATCCAGCACCCGCCTGCGCCACCCGCTCCACCTGGGCCTGCTCGGCCAGGCCCAGCACCACGCCGGGCGCGAGGAGGAGGCGAAGGCCACCTTCCGCACCCTGCTCGCCGCCGTCGAACAGCGCCGCGAGCACGTCTACCTCCACCCGTCGCTGCCCGCCACCCCGCTCCTCCACGACCTCCTGGGTCACGGCGCGGCGGACGAGGTGACGGCGATGTGAGGCGGGGGCCCGCGGGACGAGTGGCGCTGCCCGCGCGACGTGGCCGGGCTCGCCCGGCTCGCCATGGACGCCGTCGAGCCGGGATCGGTCACGGACGTCCCGCCGCGCATGCCGGTGGAGGCCCGGAACACCGCCGGGGCGCCGTCGGCCTTGCCGCTCCGCTACCCGCCGCCGTGGACCGACGTCGACGAGGAGATCTCCGTACAAGCGTGGGCCCTCGGTCCACCGCGCGCTCCTGGGGCCCTGGTCCGCCCCCATCGCACTGCCGCACGGCGGCCGCGGCCCGGCACCGCAAAGACGCTCAGGCCGGGCGCGGGATGTAGGCCAGTCCGTGGGCCCCGGTCGCGCCCGTCCTGGCGATGTCCAGGCGGCCCAGGCGCCGCAGCGTCTCCAGGTCGACGATGTCGACGGTGGACGAGACGGCGCTGGACACATAGGCGACGCGGCCGTCGGGCGAGGAGGTGATGGTCAGCGGGAAGAGCCCCACTTCGAGCTCGCCGAGCCGCTCGTACGTGTCGGCGGAGAACACCGTGAGCCGGTCCGGCCCGGTACTTCCGCGCCCGGACGCAGGGACGGGTCCCGCGGCCGTCTCCCCCGCGAGCAGCTTTCCCGTCGAAGTCAGGTGCACCGGCAGGACGATGTCGTCCGTGGGCAGGATGTCGACGACGGAGGCCGTACGGGCGTCGACGACCCGGATGCCCCTGGCCGGCTGCCCCTCGGCGCGGGCACCGTCGGAGAAGACACCGTGCGGCGCGGCCACGAAGACCCGCGTGCCGTCGGCGGAGACGGCGAGCCCCTCGCTGCCCGGCACCTCGGCCTTGGCCGTGAGGACTCCCTTGTCCAGGTCGACGACGGACACGAACGGCGCCTCCTTGTTGGTGGCGAAACCCCTCGCACCGGCGGGGTCGATGGCGAACCAGTGCGGGCCGGGCGCGCCCGTGTCGATCCTGCCCAGGGGGCGCCGGGTCGCCGTGTCGATCACCACGATGCCGCCGGGCCGGTCCGCCGAACCCTCCACGCTGACGTAGAGGCGACGGCGCGCGGTGTCCAACGCCATGCCGTGCGGCCCGTGTTCCGGGGCGAGGTCGATCACCTCGACGACACGGCGGGTGTCGGGGTCGATGACGGTCACCTCGGAGCGACGGCCGCCGGTCGCGCCGTAGTAGCCCGAGTGGTACGGCGACGTGCACCACAGCAGCCGCTGCGCCGGGTCGAAGCACAACTCGTGCGGCTGGGCGAGGACTTCCACCGAGCCGATGTGCCGGTCGGATGCGGCGTCGAAGAATGAGACCGCCGCCCCGCTCACACTGACCACGGCCAGGACGTCGCCTTGCCGGCCGGCACGGGGGGACTGCTGCATGGAGGGCTCCTTGACAGGTACGAAGGGGGTGTCACGCGTCTTCGCTGACATCTCCACTCTCGGCACGGAAGGACTCCGCGACAATGCAAAGATCGGCACCAAATAGTTGACACAGGCGCAAAAATGCAGCTCAGGAGCTTCGATGGATCTCAACCTGCTGCGGTCCCTGGACGCCCTTCTCCAGGAGAACAGCGTGACCCGGGCCGCGGAGCGGCTCGGCACCTCACCGGCGGCGGTCAGCCGTACGCTGGCCCGGCTCCGCCGCGCCGTCGGCGACCCTCTGCTGGTCCGCGCCGGCCAGGGCATGGTGCCCACCCCGCGCGCCCTGGAACTCCGCGAGGAGGTGGGAGCGCTGCTGCGCGGCTGCGACAACGTCCTGCGCCCCGGCGCCGGTTTCGAGGCCGCGCACCTCCAGCGCACCTTCACCGTGCAGACGAGCGACCTGCTGCTGGCGGGGCTGGCCGGGACCCTGACCGAACGGATCCACGCGGAGGCCCCGCATGTGGACGTGGTCTTCCTGCCGGAAGCCCTGGAGGGCGGACCCGGGCTGCGGCAGGGCTGGGTGGACGTCGAACTGGGCGTCCTCAGCCACCTGGACCCGGAGATCCAGACCCGACAGCTCACCCGGATGTCCCTGGTCGGCATCGCCCGCAGCGGTCATCCCCTCTTCGACGGGCGGATCGACGCCCGCCGTTTCGCCGCGGCCGACCACATAGGCATCTCCCGGCTCGGCAAGCGCCTCGGCCCGATCGACAGCGCGCTGGCGAAACTCGGGCTGCGACGCCGTACCGCGGTGGTCGTACCCAGCCATACGGGCGCCATGATCCTCGCCCGGGACACCGACCTCGTCGCGCTCACGGTGGCCGACTGGCTCCCCGGCACCATCTCCGCACTGGGGCTGCGCACCTTCCCCATCCCCCTCGACCTCGCCCCGCTGGACTTCGGGCTGGCCTGGCACCCCCGCAACTCGGCCGACCCGGGACACCGCTGGTTGCGCGACCGCCTGGCGGAGGCGGTCGTCTCCCCGGCGGGGAGCACGAGGCCGTGAGCGCCTCCCCGAGCACGCGGGGCCGGCGCTCCGGACCGGGCATCGCGGACAATCGCCCCATGGACGTGCCCACGCTGCTCGAAGCCGCTTCCCTGCTGGTTCCCGAGGAGACCGCCACAGCGGACGACATCACAGTCGACGACATCTGGGACTACCTCGTCGGCGACGAGTGGGAGATCGCCTTCGGCCTGCTCGAAGAACTCGGCCAGGGCGAGCCGCAGCCTCCGGCGTTCTGGGAGGCGCTCGCGGACGCCGCCAGGCAACTGCGGCTGGAGCGGAGCACGGCGTGGTGCCACTGGCGCGGCTACGAGGCCCGTAACGGCGTGATCCGGGCGGACCTGACACTCCGGCCTGCCGAGGAGGCCGGGCGCACCACGCCCGTGCCCGGCGCCGGGATCCTCAGGCCCATGTGGGACATCGGCCACCGATCGCCGACGGGCGGACGGGCGGTCAACATCGCCGCGCTGTGGGTGGAGGGCAGGGCCTCCCTGGAAGGCGGCGGGCGCTCGACGGTCCGGCTCGCGCCCCTCGTTCCCTCCCAGTGGCGGCATCTGGAACCCGGCCGACGGATCACCATGCACGAGGGCCGGCCGGTGGTCGGCACCGCGACCGTCCTGGAGGTCCGTCCGCCCTTCGCCCTGGGGTAGCCGCCAGTACGCGGCCCGCCGTGGTGCGGCCGGTCAGGTCACGCGGTTCCCGCGCGCCGGTCACGGAAGCGGTCAGACCTCAGGCGTGACCCAGCGCGACCACTCCCCCATCGCCGCGCACGCGTAGGAGGCGACGTCAGGGTCGTCGGTGTCGCCCAGGGCCGCGATCAGCCGGGCGAAGCGGGGGCGGTGGCGCTCCGGCACGTGGGGCGGCCGGAGCCTCAGCAGCGCCACACGCTGCTCGGGCCACCCGGCGGCGGCCGCCTCCAGCGTGCTCCACGCCGCTTCGCGATCCAGCAGCCCTGTCGACAGTGCCAGGCAGACAGCTTCCGTGGCGGGCTTCCGGAACGCGCGGTACGCCTCGTTGAGCAGTGCCGCGGCTTCCTCCGCGGGGAGCACGGCGGCCACCGTCCGGGCCGTTTCCACGGCGCTGGACACATCGAGCAGCAGGGGGCGCAGTGCCTCGGGCAGCCGGGACGGCGGGACGTAGCGGCTCGCACGGCGTACCGCGAGCAGCACGCTCACACCATGAGGCCATCCGACGCGCGCCAGGAGCAGGGGCAGCTGTTCGTCGGGGCGCTCGGTTCTGGCGAGTGCGACGAGGGCGTCCGTGTCGCCCCTGCCCGCGTGGTGCGACAGGAGCTCGGCGCCGACTCCCGGAAGCCACGCGGCCCACACGACCGCCCGGGCGCGCACCGCGTAGGGAACCCCGACGCCCGCGGCGACGCGGGCCAACAGGCGGGCCGCCGCGGCTTGCTGACGCGGCAGCCACCGGCGCGACGCCGGGCCGACAGGTGGCAGCCAGTGACTGCCCTCGGGCAGGAAGCGGCCGTACGGAGGTGTGTCGCCGAGCACGAGGTCCAGCAGGTCCGTGCGGCGGGACGCCACGATCCGGCTGACGGACGGCAAGGTGACACAGGAGACGTCGGAGGCGAGCAGATCGGCGAGCCGTTCGTCTCGCACCCTCAGGTCGCTCAGCCAGAGCCAGGCCGCTCTGTCGGCGGTGTCCCGGTCGCCCTCGTGGATCGCCTGCCGCAGGAGGTCCTGCAGGCCCCGGACGGCGTGCGCGCGGCGACCGAGGCGGGAGGCCAGCAAGAGGACCTCCGTGAAAGTCCCCTGCCGTGCGCTCGCTTCCAGCCCGGGGCGGAGCATCTCGAAGCCCTCGCGCTCACGCCCGGGCGGCGGGACGACGGTCCCGTGCCAGAGCGAGGTGGCGGGCAGCCGCTCCAGCGTGCGCAGGGCCCAGGCCGTCAACTCCCCGCCGGCGGCGTCCCGTACGCCCTCGTCATCGCCGAACGCGCCGCGCAGCAGCCCTCTGGCCAGCGTGCGCAGCCCGGAACAGCTCCCCGGCCGGTGGCCGGGGGCGTGGAGCGCGTCGGTGGTGAGGCGTTCGAGGTGAGGCGCCGCTTGTGCGGTGAGGAGCGAGGGATCGATACCGGCGATCGCGGCCAGGGCGGCTTCCCGTACCGATTCCGGTTCGTCCCGCAGCCGTCCGCAGCGGGCCAGCCGGTCGGTGACGACGGAAGGGGCGCCCGCGAGGGCGGCGTTGCGGAACAGCAGCCGGTATCCCCGCGCCCGCTCCCGTTCCTCGGCGCTCCGGGTCGCGGCCCACAGTTCCGCCTCCGCTTCCGCGGGCGGCAGATACGCCACCGCTTCCAGGACGGTGGACCACCCCGCCCCGTGCCGACGGGCCCGCTCGGCCATCCGGCGCGCCTCGGTCTCGCGTGCCGCCCTGGGGAGAACACCGAGGACGCCTTCGGGCACGTCGCCGCACCCGGCGCGGGTGGCCACGGTCGCGCCCAGGCAGGCGGCGCGGCGGGAAGGCGGCAGCCGGCGGAGCAGGCGGACGAGGGCGCGCTCGTCGCCGCTCAATGCCTCGGCGAACCGGGCGAGTTCCGGAGGGTCCTGGCGGGCGAGGGCGCGCAGGGCCGATGACGTCAGGCCGAGCCGGTCCGCGGGTTCGCGGCCAGGTGCCAGCAGCAGCCGGAGCGTACGGCCCGCGTCCACGCTCATCAGTCCGCCGAGGGCGGTGCGGACGGTCCGGGGCAGCGGTCCGTGGCACAGGCGCTCCAGCAGCTCGAACACCCGCAGCGGCGCGTGCCCGATCGCGGCCGCCACGCACGCCCCGTTCTCCTGCCACCAGTGCTCCCGCCGGGATGCCGGTTCGGCGTCGAGCCGGCGTTCCGCTTCGTCGAGGACGGTGTCGGCGTGGCGGGAGGTGAGCTGAGTCCACTTGCGCGCGGAGGGAAGTGCGGTGAAGGAGGGGAAGAGGTCCGGCAGCAGTCCGGCGAGCGTGCCGGGTCCACAAGCGGGCAGCAGCCGGGCCGCCTCCGCGTCGCCCCAGCGTGCGCGCACGGGCCGGACGAGAGCCTCGGCGACCGTGGTCCGCCGCCCGGCGACGACAGCGCGTACGAGCTCCCGGCGCACGACGGCGGGGGCGTCGTCCATGGCGTCGACCACGTCGGCGTCCGGAACGGCGCCCCTGCGCACGGCGTCCACCGCGTGGAAGCGTACGCACGGATCGGGGTCGGTGAGCCGCGCCCGCAGCCAGTCGGTCTCCGCGGCGGCCCCGGCGGCCACGGCCGCGAGGCCCTGTTCGTAGCGGCCGCGCCGCGACAATTCGGCCAGGAGCGCGGTCAGTTCCCCGGCCGTGCTCAACGACCTGGCGTGCAGGGCCATGTGGCGTATGCGCCGGGTGTACGGCATCGGGTCGAGAGCGGCGAGCAATGCGTCGGCACGCGCCACCACGGATTCGCTGATCATGAGGGGAATTCTCACCGACGCGGCCGCACCAGGCCCCATCCTTTTCCGTCCTGCCCGAAAGGGCCGGGGGCGGACACCGCGGCTGGAGGTGCGCGGTTCCCAGCGCGAGCCTTCGGCACCGCCCCCGGTTACGGATCGCGTACCCGGGCAGGGCCCCATGATTCCCGAGGAGAAGAGCGGTATGAGGGACATGCGTGGGCCGGGCCGGCCCCTCTCGGGTCGGCCCGGCCCACGCCGGTTCGGGGGATCAGGGGTTCAGGTCACCACCGGTACCACCGGCCGCGGCCCCCGCCGGCGCTCGTGGAGCGTACGAGGAATCCGAGAAGCCAGATCACCAGAACGGCGACGGCGACCCACCACAGGATCTTCACCGCGAAACCGGCCCCGAAAAGAATCAGAGCGAGCAGCAGGACGAGAAGCAGGGGAACCATATCAATCACCTCCGCAGGACCGTGTGCCCCCTCGATTGCCCTTCACACGCCCTCATTTCGGGGACGCCCTTTCCTCGCCCCTGATTGCGCTCCCGAAGAGATCGGCACCGGATTCGTGGCGTTTGCGCTTCCCGGTCCGGGGCAGACGGATTGCGGGCCGGGCGGAAAGCAAGGAACACGTTCCGTCGTTGAGCTCCTCCCCGGAACGGCCCGGTCCACGATCACCCGCCAATGGCCGGTGATCCGGGAGGAGTTCGACGGTCACGTCACGGGATATCGCATTCCCGGCCAACGAAGGAGCGAGCAGATGAGCGATCACGTGTGGGACTACCAGCCGGCTGTCGACCGCGTCTCGGGCACGAGTCTCGTGGGTTACCGCGTCGAGGCGACGGACGGCCATATCGGCAAGGTCGACAGGCACTCCGACGAGGTGGGTTCCTCCTATCTCGTGGTGGACACCGGAGTATGGATCTTCGGTAAGCATGTCCTCCTGCCTGCCGGGACCATCGTCCGTATCGATCCCGTGAAGGAGACCATCCACGTGGGCCGGACGAAAGCCGAGATCAAGAACGCCCCGGAGTTCAAGAAGGATTCCCCCGACGCCGACGCGGCCTACCGGCAGCAGGCAGCCGGGTATTACGGGGGCTTCCCCATGTCCTGACAGTCGAATTCCGGGGCGGGGGGGGGGGGGGGGGGGGGGGGGGGGGGGAGAGGGGGGGGGGGGGGGGGGGTTGCCGGGTGGGGGGCCGCATGGGCAGAGAACC
>NZ_JBVHLW010000035.1:0-59926 GCF_055558795.1 Streptomyces sp. NPDC025618
AGCCCGTTGGGGGCACCTCTGGGGGCACCCCCGGACGGAGTCTGGGGGAGGTAGCTGGGGGAGTTTGAGGACAACGCGCGAAGCGTGTTGCGGGGGTCTGGGGGCCTGCCCCCCACGCGGCGGAGCCGCACATCAGACGCAGCCGGGAAGGGGCGGGTAGGGGAAAAGCCCGCCGCAGGCGCCACGGACCCGCAGCCGGGGGCCCTGGGGCACGCGCCCCGGTTCGGGTAGGGGGCGGCTGGGGAAAAGCCCGCCGCAGGCGACAACCCGCCCCCACCCCTACGTTGGACAACATGACCCAACCCACCTGGCACGTCACCGCCGACGTAGAAGGACGCCCCACCCAACGCGAGTGCACCCACCTCCACGAAGTCCGAGAAGTAACCCCCAGCACAACGGACGGCTGCGAAGACTGCCTACGCACAGGCAGCACCTGGCTGCACCTCAGAGAGTGCCTGACCTGCGGACACATCGGCTGCTGCGACAGCTCCCCGAACCAGCACGCGAGCGCCCACGCGCACACGGAATCCGGGCACGACCTCGCCCGCTCCTTCGAGCCGGGCGAGGACTGGGCCTGGTGTTACGCGGATGAGCTGCTGCTGGTGCCGCGCTAGCGGTGGGTTTCCGGCTGCCTGGGCCGCGGCGCGGCGAGTGGACCCGCCGCCCCCACCCGTACCGTCACGATCGGCGTGAAGTACCCCGCCGGATACGGCTCACCCACAGGGGATCCACCGGCCTCCACCCACGCGTGCGCGCGGAACGGCCGGCTTCGGACTCCCGTGCGCCACACCACCCCCAGGCCGCTCATCCGGCACAACAAGACCACGGCCAGCGACCGTTGCAGACACCCCGCCTCCACGGCGCACCGCGCGCTGGCCCTGACCACCGCCTCCCGTGCGGCCAGCACCTGCTCGGCGGTGGCGGGGACGGAGCCTGACCCGAAGCGGTTCAGCATGCGGCGGATGCGCTCCGGTGGCAGGGCGGCGAGCACCCGTGCCCCGGCGACGGCGGCCCGTACGCCCGCGCGCCGGTCCGGCCACCGGGTGCCGATCGGCCCGCTCATGGCGTCACCAGGCGGGCGGTGCGCAGCGAGGTGACCAGGGCCGACACGTCCTGCTCGGCCTGCCCGGCCGGCAGGCTCGGGTGCTGCTCTCTCAGGCCGCGGGCGGCCTCGGCTGTGGTGGCCCCCTGCAGGAGTGCGTTGAGGACGAGCGTGCCGGTGGCGTTGAGCTGCCAGTAGCGGCCGGTGCGCTCGTCGAGCAGGATCATGCCGTCGTCGACGGGTGCGGTGCTGATGGTGTCGCGCAGGCTGACGGTCATCGTGCTCTCCCGGTCGGGGTGGAGGTGGGCCGGTGGGCGGGGTGGGGCAGGGAGCGCAGCCAGGTCTCACAGGCGAGCGTCTGGGACAGGTGCGTGACGATGTGCGGCGTGGGGTGCGGGACGAGCAGGGCCGCGCGCAGCACGGATATGTCGATGAGCCCCCTGTCCGCCAGGAGCGAGCCGTCGAACAGCTCCAGCAGCTCGGCGCGGTGCCGAGCGAGGGCTATGTAGAAATCGGTGCTGTAGTCGCCTTTCGTGGTGCGGGCCAGCAGGGGTGCCGGGACGATGTCGTGCATCGCGGCGGTGAGCAGCGGTTTGCACGCGGTGCGCCCGGCGCGGTCGGGCAGGCGTACGGACAGGGCCGCGTTCATCACCGGGTCGTCCAGGCAGGGCGCCGCCTGGGGGAGCCCGGAGCGGGTGGTGGCCTGGTCGATGCGGCGGACAGCCGCCCCGGCGGTCCGCGCGTACTGCACGGCGGTGTGCTGGGCGCGGTGCGGCGCCAGAGGCTCGGGTTCCGCGGCGGCGGCTTCGTGGAGCAGCGTCCGGGCGCCGCGGACGGCTTCCGGTGTGGCCCAGGGAGGCATCCGCAGTGGCGGTCCCCAGGTCATGGACGGCGCGGTGGGTGTGGTCGGCAGCGCGTCCATTTCCTCGACGGCCTGGTGGAGCCAGTCCGCGTATGTGGTCTGCTCGGCCAGGGCGCGCAGCAGTGGCCAGAGCGGCTGCCGGAAGCGCAGGCAGTGGCGGCGGATGTGGGCGAGGACCTTCGCGGGGTGGGCGCGGACCAGGTCGTGGAGATAGCGGGGGGTGACGGAGAACAGCTCGTCGCCGCCGTGCCCGGCCAGGTGCAGCCGGGAGCCCGCTTCGCGCATCCGCCGGGCGAGGCCGGCGAGCCGGGCCGTGTCGCGCACCCACGCGCCCGGCTCCTCCAGTGCCGGGTGCGGACCGCGCGCGCCGGCGAACCACAGCGGATCCTCTGCCTGCCCCACCGACCGGTGCTCCGCTTCCGGCAGGGCCGCGCGGGCCCGATCTGCCCATTCCCTGTCGCTGTTGACCGGGTCGGCGCCCTGCCGGTGGGTGGTCACCAGGTGGGCCGGGCCGTGTGCCGCCAGGAAGCAGAGGCTGGTGGAGTCGAGGCCACCGGACAGATCCGCGCTGACCGTCCCCCCTCCCGCCGTGCAGGAATCCACTGCCGCCGTCAGTGCTTGGCGCAGCACCTGGGCGCCCTCGGCCAGGGGCAGCAGCGGCTCGGGCGTGGTCCACCAGCGGCGGAGGGCGGACCGGCCGTCGGACTCGACGACCAGGCAGTGGTCGGGCGGCACCGCGGTGACGCCTCGCCATGGGCTCCGCTCCTCCACGGGGTGCACGGCCCCGGCGGCCAGCAGCCTTGTCACCAGCACTTCTTCGTCCACCGCGGCGTCGATCGCGGCGGCCAGCACATCACTCCGGCCGGACGCGACCGTGGCCCCGCCGAGCAGGGCGTGGAAGATCCGCCGAACCCCCGAGGCGCTGCCGCGCACCCGCACCTGACCGCCTGCCGACGCGATCAGATGGAAGCTGCCCGCCAGCGGCTCGGCGACCCGCTCCACCTGCGCGACGTCGTCCACCCGGGCGATCAGCGCGGTGAGCTCGGCGGCGGTGACCGCGCAGCGGCCGATCACCGCGACCCTGGCCCTGCGCGTACGGGCGATCGTCACCTGGTCGTCCGCCCAGCGGCCCAGCAGCCAGGGCCTCCCGGAAGCGTGCGCGACGATCCGCTCGGCGCGCGGCCGCAGCGCGCACACCGCGATCTGCGCCGCCGGGCCGTCGGGCAGGACGGCGAACCACTCCTCACTCGGCATGGCCCGCTACCCCCAGTACCAGAGCTGACCCTCGCCGCCTTCCTCCAGCGTGCCTCCCTCGACCCAGCCGAGCGTGAGGTCACTGAAGTTGCCCACTTCGACGAGCGCCGGAGGCTCGTAGACCTCCGTGAGCTCTTTGAGATCAGTCATTTCGCGTCCCCTCCCGAAACCGCTGTCGTCACTCAGAGTATCTGACGGTAGCGCTCCGTGAAGGGGGGCTTGGCGCGCACAACCGGCGCACGGGGGGCGCGCGGGGCGCATCGCGCCCGCGCTCACCTTCCCCGACCGCCGCCCGAGTTGGCCGCCTTCACCTTTGTGCTGAGCGGCTCGGCGCGGGTGGCGAGCCGGGTGTCCTCGATCTCGGCGCCCCACTCCCGCCCGCCGCGAAGCGGTCGAAGCTGGAGCCGGAGGCCCTCGGTGCCCATGAACCGCCCGCCCCGGCCGAGCCGGCATCGCGACGCACGGCATGGGCTCACTCATCGCGGCGAAGCCGCGCCAGGCGGACGGCCTGGCCGACTCCTGACAGGGCGGTGTGCGTCGCCGCGATGCTGAAACGGGTCGGCAACGTCCTTTAGTGCCTGCCCCGAGCGAAGCGCCGGGTGGGCCAGAACAAACCCACCCGGCGCACCAACGCCCCCTACCAGCTCGACTTCCTGACCCCCGGCAGGAACCCCGCGTGCGCTTGCGCGCGTACGTTCACGCGGGAGAGTCCGAACGCGCCCACGTAGCCGCGCGGGCGGCCGTCCACCGAGTCGCGGTTGCGTACGCGCGTCGCGCTCGCGTCGCGCGGCTGGCGGCACAACTCGCGTTGTGCCGCGACGCGTTCCGCCTCCGGGGAGCGCGGGTCGCGGATGATCGCCTTCAGGATGGCCCGGCGGGCCGCGTAGCGGGCCACCGTCAGCCGGCGCTGTTCGTTTCTCGCGATCTTGCTCTTCTTCGCCATCAGACGCGCACCCCCCGGGCGCGGATGCGGGCCACCGCGGCCTCGATGCCGATGCTGTCGACCGTCCGGATCCCCTTCGCGCTCAGCCGCAGCCGCACATGACGGCCCTCGCTGGGGAGCCAGTAGCGCTTGCTCTGGATGTTGGGGTCGAAGCGGCGGGCGGTGCGCCGGTGGGAGTGCGAGATGGAGTTGCCGAAGCCGGGCTTGCGGCCGGTGAGCTGGCAGTGGGCGGACAAGGTCAGACCTCCGGTCCTCGGGCGGCCGCGACGGGCCTAATGAAAATGGAAACCATTTCTGTATAGTAGCCCCCATGGCCCGCAACGAGCTACGCCCCGTGATCAAGCTCCGGTCCACCGCCGGAACCGGCTACACCTACGTGACCCGCAAGAACCGCCGTAGCGACCCCGACCGCATGGAACTGCGGAAGTACGACCCCGTCGTCGGCCGCCACGTCACCTTCCGAGAGGAGCGCTGACCCCGATGCAGCCCGGAATCCACCCGCCCTACGGCCCCGTCGTCTTCCGCGACCGGGCCGCGAACTACGCCTTCCTCACCCGGTCGACCGCCACCAGCGACAAGACGGTGGAATGGGAGGACGGCAACACCTATCCCGTCATCGACGTCGAGATCTCCTCGGCGAGCCACCCCTTCTACACAGGCACCGCCCGCGTCCTGGACACGGCCGGGAGAGTCGAGCGCTTCGAGCGCCGGTACGGCAAGCGGGAGGGCGGCCGGTGACCGGTCGGCCGCTGCCCGTCGCGCTCGTCGGAGGTCTGCACTCGGACGCGCGCGTGGCCGTCGTCGAGCGGCTGTTGAACACCGTGCCGGGCAGCGTCGCGCTCCATCACGACCTCGCGACGGCCGTCACGGGAACGGTGCGCCGTACCGTACGGGACGGCTCGGGCGTCCTCGACGAGGGCGACGCTCCGCTCGTCAACGACTGCGCCTGCTGCGCGCTGCGCGAGGACCTGGTGCCCGAGCTCGAACGCCTCGCCGCCGGCGGCCTGTGCCGGCTCGCCGTCGTGGAGCTGTGGGACTCCGTCGAGCCCAAGGCGATGGCCGAGGTGGTCGCCGCCCACGGCGGCTCGGACTTCCGGCTGACGGGCGTGATCACCGCGATCGATCCAGCCCTGTCGCTGCCCGCGCTCGGCTGCGGCGACGACCTCGCCGAGGCGGGGCTCGCGGCCGCCGCGACGGATCAGCGGACCGTCGCGGACACTTTCGCGCGGCAGCTGGAGTACGCGCCGGTGCTGGCGGTGGTGGAGGGGAGCGGGGGTCCGGACACGCCGCCCGCGGACGCCGCCGATTTCGCGCTGCTCGACCAGCTCGTGCCCACCGCCCGTCGTGTTCCGGTCGAATCCGCGGAGTTGGCGGCCGCGGCGGTCGAGGGCTTCGACGTGGAGGCCGCGGCCGCCCGGCAGCACCCCGCCTGCGCGCTGCTGCCGCAGGCGGCCGACGCGGACGGCGTCAGTACGCTCGTATGGCACCGGCACCGGCCGTTCCACCCCGGACGGCTCTACGAGGCGCTGGAGGACCTGTCGTGCGCCGCGGCGCGCAGCCGGGGGCGGTTCTGGCTCGCGGACCGGCCGGACACCCTGCTGTCCTGGGACGCGGCCGGAGGCGCCCTGTGCGTGGAGAACGCCGGGCCGTGGCTGGCCGCGCTGCCGGACGCCGCCTGGGAGATGGTGCCCGCGACCCGTCGCGTCGCCGCCGCCCTGGACTGGCACCCCGAGCACGGCGACCGCGCGCAGTACCTCACCTTCACCTCGCCCGGCCTCGATGCGGAGGCGCTGTCCTCGCTGCTGGAGTCGTGCCTGCTGACCGACGCCGAATTCGCGGCGGGCCCGGACGCCTGGCGCTGTCTGTCCGCCGCATTCGACGAACTCCTCGACCCCGTTTCCTGATCACCGGCCGGTGCCCTCCTCCCGGCTGCCGGTCGACCACCAGAAAAGGCAATGCCTGTGCCCCGCCGTCCCGATCACCGCAAGAACCTCAAACCCCGTCCCAATCCCCTGGAAACAGCGGGCATCACATACATCGACTACAAAGACACCGATCTGCTGCGGAAGTTCATTTCGGACCGTGGGAAGATCCGCAGCCGGCGGGTGACGCGGGTCACCGCCCAGCAGCAGCGACAGCTCTCCCGGGCGATCAAAAACGCCCGGGAGATGGCCCTCCTGCCGTATTCGAGCACCGGGAAGTAGCGGATCCCCCACCGAAAGTGCACGTGCATCGGCCCATGCATAGGCACATGAACGGAGTTATGATCCGGAGTAGTTGTCATCCCCACCGTTCGTGCCGGGGTGCCCCCTGCGCATACTCCGGGAGAGTCCTGTGCCTCACGCGTACAACGGCATGGCTGCCACGGATCTCGACGGAGTCGTCTGGCGCAAGAGTCGGCACTCCAACTCGCAGGGGTCGTGCGTGGAGTTCGCGAAGCTGCCGGACGGCGGGATCGCGATGCGTAATTCCCGTCATCCGGACGGCCCGGCGCTCATCTACACGACGGCGGAGATCGAGGCCATGCTGCTGGGCGTCAAGGACGGCGAATTCGACGATTTGATCGCAGACTGAGCGCCCCCCGTGACAGCGCTCAGTCGCGATCCCGCGGCAGTCTGAACAGAGCCCAGACCACTTTCCCCCGCAGCGTCCCGGCCAGCGGATGCCAGCCCCAGGTGTCGCTGAAGGAGTCCACCAGGAGGAGCCCGCGCCCGCACTCCGCGGACGCGTCGGCCTCGCCCGCGACGGGGCTCTCCTCGCTGGGGTCCCGCACCGCGCACACCAGACGCGAAGTCCATCGCATCAGGTGCAGCCGTACGGGCGGCTCGTACTCCGTGCCGACGAGCTCGGCCGGAAGTGCGTAACGCATGGAGTTGGTCACCAACTCCGAGACCACGAGCGCCACATCGTCGAAGAGCCCGGGGAGGTCCCACTGCTGGAGCGTGCTCCGGGTGAACCGCCGTGCCGTCCTGACCGCCTCGAACCGGGGTGGCAGTACACAGGAGGCGGAGCTGGAGGCGGCCGATGGGGCGATCGGTGGCAGCCCTCGCCACAAGGGGGAGAGCACAGTCGATCCTTCGGTACCCATCCGAGGCACTCCTGGCAATCGTGGACGTGACATGCACGTGTGCGTTCCCATGGTTCCCAATGTGGATGGCGGATGCAAGGGCAGATGCACGTGCACGTGGGGGGTTTGGGGGCGCACGCTCCGGTAAGGCCGCAATTCTCCCTACGCCCTCCTGCGTACGGTGTCCGGACTGCCACCGCCTCCGTAATCGGATGCACACTCAACGGAGCCCGGAAGTGGCAGACTTCGGCGCCGGGGGTAGCGGGGGTCGCCCCGGAAGGGTGCGGAAGCGGCACGACCGGGTAGGGACCGGAAAAGGAGGAGTCGCGAAGATGGCCACGAGCGAGTCGAGCGGTTCTGTGGTGCGCCGCATTCTCCTGGGCTCACAGCTCAGGAGGCTGCGGGAATCGCGCGGGATCACCCGCGAGGCGGCCGGCTACTCGATCCGGGCGTCGGAGTCGAAGATCAGCCGCATGGAGCTGGGCCGGGTGAGCTTCAAGGCGCGTGACGTCGAGGACCTCCTCACGCTCTACGGCGTCACCGACGAGCTGGAGCGCGAAGCGCTGCTGGGGCTGGCCCGCGAGGCGAACGTCGCCGGCTGGTGGCACAGCTACGGCGATGTGCTGCCGGGGTGGTTCCAGACCTATGTGGGGCTGGAGGGCGCCGCGTCCCACATCAACATCTACGAAGTGCAGTTCGTGCACGGCCTGCTCCAGACCGCCGGCTACGCCCAGGCCGTCGTCGTCCGCGGCCAGCCGACCGCCTGCGAAGCGGAGGTCGAGCGCCGCGTCTCGCTGCGCATGGAGCGCCAGAAGCTGCTGTTCTCCGAGCGCGCACCGCACTTCCACGCCGTGCTGGACGAGGCCGCGCTGCACCGCCCCTACGGCGGCGAGGCCGTCATGCGCGGTCAGCTGGAGCACCTCATCGACATCTCGGAACAGGCCAATGTGACGCTCCAGGTGATGCCGTTCGCGCACGGCGGGCACGCGGGGGAGAGCGGCGCCTTCACCATGCTGCGCTTCCCCGAGTCCGACCTCTCCGACGTCGTCTATCTGGAGCAGCTGACCAGCGCGCTGTATCTGGACAAGCCCGACGAGGTCGCGCAGTACGGCAGGGTGATGGAGCGCCTGCACGAGGACAGCCTCTCGCCCGCCCTCACCCGCGACCTGTTGCGGCGGCTGCTCCAACTCGTGTGACTCATCAGTACGATGACGTCCCATCAGGAGTCTGCATTCCGGTTCGGGCGCCGTGAGCGCCCCCGTATCTCCAGGCAGGGATGGCGCATGTCCTACTTCGACGAGTTGGCCTTCCAGTACATCGACGGCGAGTGGCGGGCCGGCACCGGCTCCTGGGACATCGTCGACTTCAACCCCTACGACGGGGAGAAGCTCGCCTCCATCACGGTGGCCGGTGTGGACGAGATCGACCAGGCGTACCGCGCCGCCGAGCGCGCCCAGAAGGCGTGGGGCGCCACCAACCCGTACACCCGGCGGCTCGTCTTCGAGCGGGCGCTGCGGGTGATCGACGAGCGGGAGAGTGAGCTGTCCGCCGCGATCACCGCGGAGTGCGGCGGGACGGCTGTGAAGGCGGCCTTCGAGCTGCACCTGGTGCGGGAGTTCCTGCGCGAGGCGCTGCACCTCGCGCTGCGCGCGGAGGGGCGCATCCTGCCGTCGCCGGACGACACCAAGGAGAACCGCCTCTACCGGCTGCCGGTCGGTGTCGTCGGGGTGATCAGCCCCTTCAACTTCCCCTTCCTGCTGTCGATCAAGTCCGTCGCGCCCGCCATCGCCCTCGGCAACGCCGTCGTCCTCAAGCCGCACCAGAACACGCCGATATGCGGCGGCGGGCTGGTGGCCAAGGTCTTCGAGGAGGCCGGGCTGCCCGCCGGGGTGCTCAACGTCGTGGTCACCGACATCGCGGAGATCGGGGACGCGCTCATCGAGCACCCGGTGCCCCGCGTGATCTCCTTCACCGGCTCCGACAAGGTCGGCCGGCACGTCGCCACCGTCGCCGCCTCGCACTTCAAGCGGACCGTCCTGGAGCTCGGCGGCAACAGCGCCCTGATCGTCCTCGACGACGCGGACGTGGACTACGCCGTGGACGCGGCCGTCTTCAGCCGCTTCATCCACCAGGGGCAGGTCTGCATGGCGGCGAACCGGGTGCTCGTGGACCGCTCCGTGGAGGCGGAGTTCACCGAGAAGTTCGTCGCCAAGGTCAAGTCCCTGAAGGTCGGCGACCCCGGCGACCCGGCCACCCACATCGGCCCGCTGATCAACGCCGGTCAGGCCGATGCCGTCAACACCCTGCTGGACCAGTCCGTCGCGGACGGCGCGACCGCCCTCGTACGCGGCGCGACGAACGGCACGCTCGTCGCGCCCTCCGTGCTCACCGGGATCGCGGCCGACTCGCCGATCCTCACGCAGGAGATCTTCGGTCCGGTCGCCCTGCTCATCCCCTTCGACGGCGAGGAAGAGGCTGTCCGGATCGCGAACGCCACACCGTACGGGCTGAGCGGCGCGGTGCACACGCGGGACATCGAGCGGGGCGTACGCGTCGCCAAGCGCATCGACACCGGGATGATCCACGTCAACGACGGGACGGTCCACGACGAGGCGATCGTGCCCTTCGGCGGCGAGAAGCACTCGGGGGTCGGGCGGCTGAACGGTGACTCGATGGTCGACGTCTTCACGACCACCAAGTGGATCTCGATCCAGCACGGGCGCAGCAAGTTCCCCTTCTGACACGTGGGATGTAGGTCGCGTGCTGTCCGCATCGCCTTCTACGGTGAGGGCCATCGGTGACGACGAGAGGGTGGATCCCATGGTGACGCTGGTGATCGAGAAGGACCCGGCCGACGAACGCGCCACGCTGCTGGCGTTCGTGGAGGCCCAGCGGGGCGCGCTGCGCCGGTCCGTCCTGGGCCTGACCGAGGAAGAGGCGGCGCGCAAGCCCAGCGCGAGTGAGCTGTCGCTGGGCGGGCTCCTCAAGCACGTCGTGGAGTGCGAGGAAGGGTGGGTGTGCCGGGCGCAGGGCCGGCCGGAGCGCCAGCGCTCCCCGGAGACGTGGGAGGACAGCTTCCGGCTGCTCGACGGCGAGAGCGTGGCGGGCATGCTCGCCCGGTGGGAGGGGGTGGCGGAGGAGACCGCGCGCTTCATCCACTCCGTACCGAGCCTCTCGGACACGTTCCCCTTGCCGGAGGCGCCGTGGTTCCCGCCGGGTGCTTCCGTGTCGATGCGGTGGCTGCTGCTGCACCTGGTGGAGGAGCTCGCCCGGCACGCGGGGCATGCGGATGTGATCCGCGAGTCGTTGGACGGGCGGTCGGCGCTTGACCTTGTGGGTGAGGCGGGGGACTGATTCGGGTGCGGGCCTGAAACTGGGGCTGCGCCCCAGACCCCGCAACACGGCTTCGCCGCGTTGGGGGAGTTTGAGGGCGCGCCCGAAGGGCGCTGGGGCCCGGGGCCTCCCCCCACGCGGCGGAGCCGCATATCAGATGCAGCCGGGAAGGGGCGGGGTAGGGGAACAGAGCCCGCCGCAGGCGCAGTGGACCCGCACCCCGCAACGGACCCGCGCTCAAACCGGCCGGCCCACAACCTAGGCTGGGCGACAGCAAGTCGCAGCCCCCGGAATGAGGAACCCATGTCGGCGATCCGGCTACTGACGCTGGGCGCGGTCCGGCAGCACGGACGGGCCCACGGCTATCAGGTCCGCAGCGACCTGGAGTTCTGGGGCGCCCACGAGTGGTCGAACGCCAAGCCCGGGTCGATCTACCACGCCCTCAAGTCCATGGCCACGCAAGGGCTGATGATCGCGCACGACACCGCGCCGAGCGAGGCCGGCGGTCCGCCCCGTACGGAGTACGAGCTGACGGAGGAGGGCGAGCGGGAGTATTTCCGGCTGCTGCGGGAAGCGCTGTCCTCGCCCGGTCAGAAGGTCGACATGGTGACTGCGGGCATCGGCTTCATGGTCGACCTGCCGCGCGCCGAGGCCATCTCCCTGCTGAAGCGGCGGGTCGAGTCGCTGCGCGCCTGGCGCGAGGAGATCCGCCTGCACTGGACGCCGGGGGAGGGCGAGGACTGGGGGCACATCGGCGAGATCAGGGGCATGTGGGTCCACACCGCAGAGAGCGGCGAACAGTGGGCCCTGGGCCTGATCGAGCGCCTGGAGGCCGGCGCCTATGTGATGGCCGACGAGGGCGACCCCTGGGCGGGCCTCAACCCCTCAGGAAGCTGACGGGGACGGCTGACGGGCACCGTCAGTGGTGGAACGCCGTGGCGACGGCCTCAGGGCGGTCCAAGGGGCCGGGCTGGCTGCGCAGTTCGGGCAGGAGCGAGCGCAGGTCGTCCAGGAAGAGGTCGGCCAGGTCGTGCGAGAAGCCGTTGCGGCAGACGACCCGCAGGACCGACAGGTCCTCCCGGTTCGGCGGGAAGCTGTAGGCGGGCACCAGCCAGCCGCGCTCCCGCAGGCGCCGTGACACGTCGAAGACGTCGTATCGCGTGACGCCCTCGGCCGTCGTGAAAGCGAACACGGGCAGCTCGTCCCCGCGCGTCAGCAGGCGGAAGTCGCCCAGCTCCTCGATGTGCCCGGAGAGACGACAGGCGACATCGCGCGCGTTCTGCTGCACGGCGCGGTATCCCTCGCGCCCCAGACGCAGGAAGGTGTAGTACTGCGCGGCCACCTGCGCGCCCGGACGGGAGAAGTTCAGCGCGAAGGTGGGCATGTCGCCGCCCAGATAGTTGACCCGGAAGACGAGCTCCTCCGGCAGCGCGGAAGCGTCCCGCCACAGCGCCCACCCGACGCCCGGATAGACCAGCCCGTACTTGTGCCCCGAGGTGTTCACGGAAGCGACGCGCGGCAGCCGGAAGTCCCACACGAGACCGGGGTCCAGGAAGGGCGCGATCATCGCCCCGGAGGCGCCGTCCACATGCACGGGGATGTCGAGGCCCGTGCGCTCCTGGAGCGCGTCCAGCGCCGCGCACAGGCCGGCCACCGGCTCGTACGACCCGTCGAACGTCGACCCCAGGACGGCCACGACGCCGATGGTGTTCTCGTCGCAGAGCGCGGCGGCCGCCTCGGGGTCGAGGTGGAAGCGCTCGCCCTCCATCGGCACCTGGCGCGCCTCGACCTCCCAGAAGGCGCAGAACTTCTCCCAGCAGACCTGCACGTTCGTGCCCATCACCAGATTGGGCCGGGCACCGGCCGAGGGATAGCGCCCGGCGTTCGCGAGCGCCCAGCGCCGCTTGAAGGCCAGCCCGGCGAGCATGCACGCCTCGCTCGACCCGGTGGTCGAGCAGCCGACGGCGGTGGCGGGGTCGGGCGCGTGCCAGAGGTCGGCGAGCATCCGCACGCAGCGCTTCTCCAGCTCGGCGGTGCGGGGGTACTCGTCCTTGTCGATCATGTTCTTGTCGCGGCACTCGGCCATCAGCACCCCCGCCTGCGGCTCCATCCAGGTGGTGACGAAGGTGGCGAGGTTGAGCCGGGAATTGCCGTCCAGCATCAGCTCGTCGTGGACGAACTGGTACGCCGCGTGCGGCGTCATCGGCCCCTCGGGCAGCGCGTCCCGCGGCGGCTCGGCCGCCATCCCGCCGACGGGGTCGGCCTCACCGTAGAAAGGGTTGACCGCGTAGCCGCGTCCCGCCGCCCTGTCGGCGCCTTTGTGCAGTGCCATGGCGTTGATCTACCACCGGCGCGAGCGCGCCACGCTGGGGCGGTGCCACCCGCGAGGGTGAGGGGGCACCGCCGCCCCGCGTCAGGAAACGGGGGCTTCGGCGTCACGCGTGGGGAGAGATGACGACCGCGGTGCCGTACGCGCAGACCTCCGTGCCGACGTCCGCCGCTTCCGTCACGTCGAAGCGGAACATCAGGACCGCGTTCGCGCCGCGCGCCCGCGCCTGCTCCACGAGGCGGTCCATCGCCTGGTTGCGGGTCTCCACGAGGGTCTTGGTCAGCCCCTTGAGCTCACCGCCGATCAAGGACTTCAGCCCGGCGCCGATCTGGCTGCCGACGTGCCGCGAGCGCACGGTGAGGCCGAAGACCTCGCCGATGACCCGGTCGACCTTGTAGCCCGGCACGTCGTTCGTCGTGACCACCAGCACATCGGTCTGGGACTGTCCGCCGCCGTACTCCTCGATGCCCATCGCATCCACCTCCGTGTGTGCAGTTTTGCCGTACAACGGCCCGGACGCATGCCGGGGCGGCGCGGTTGAGCCCGGCCGGGGGCCGGTGTGCTTCGTGGCACTCTGGAACCGGGGGCCGGGCGGTCACGTTGTACTTTTGGGGCCGCACTTCCCCGTCACCCCGCCTGTGCCCGGGCCTCGCACGAGCCTGCGCCCTCGACCCAGGAGCCTGTCACCGTGTCCCCCACGACCACACTCGCGCTCGGCCCGCAGTGGCTCGACGCGAACTATCTGATCGACCATTTCGGTCTGATCGGCGTCCTGGCCATCGTCTTCGCGGAGTCCGGCCTGCTGATCGGGTTCTTCCTGCCGGGTGACTCGCTGCTCTTCACCACCGGCCTGCTCGTCACCACGAATCAGATCGACAAGCCCCTGTGGCTGGTCGCCCTGCTTGTCGTGCTCGCCGCCGTCCTCGGTGACCAGGCGGGCTATCTCTTCGGCCGCAAGGTCGGCCCCGCGCTCTTCAAGCGCCCCGACTCCCGTCTCTTCAAGCAGGAGAACGTGGAGAAGGCGCACGAATTCTTCGAGAAATACGGCCCGAAGTCGCTGGTCCTGGCGCGTTTCGTGCCCATCATCCGGACGTTCACGCCGATCATCGCCGGCGTGAGCCGGATGAACTACCGCTCCTTCCTGATCTTCAACATCATCGGCGGCTGCCTCTGGGGCGCCGGGGTCACCCTGCTGGGCGCCGCCCTCGGCAAGGTCGACTTCGTCAACAAGCACATCGAGCTGATCCTCGTCGCCATCGTGCTGGTCTCGGTCGTCCCGGTCGCCATCGAGCTGCTGCGCGCCCGTTCCAAGGCGAAGAAGGCGCCCGCCCCCCTGCCCGGCCCCGCGGGCACGCACGGCGCCCCCGGCGCGCCCATGCCCCCCTTCGACGGCCGTCCGGCCCCGCGCGGCCGCCACGCCAAGCGCTGACGCCCCGCACCTCTCCTGCCGCCGCACGCATACCGGGGCCCCCACTGGGCACCCGGAACACCCATCAGGCATGGTGGCCGTAGCAGCGGCAGGAGGCGTACGAGGAGCGTGTGGTGGCTGATCGGCAGCGGGGTGGTGCGGACCCGGTCGAGGACCGGAAGCCGCAGTCCGACGAGGCGCGCAGCGCTTTCACCCCGCCGCCGGGCGTACCACTCCCCGGCCCGCCCGACGACGAGCACCCGACGTCGGAATTCGCTGTTCCGGAGGGTGTGGCCGCAGAGCCGGAGAGCGAGCCCGAAGGCTCGGCCTTCACCCTCCCCGCGGGAGCCGTGAGCCCCAGCACCACCCAGGGCACGCCCTACCCCGCCTTCACCCCGCCGCACGGCATACCCAGGGTCAGCCTCACCAAGGAGGCGCCCTGGCAGGACCGGATGCGCACGATGCTGCGCATGCCGGTCGGCGAGCGGCCCGTGCCCGAGCGCGCGGAGAAGGCCGACGAGCCCGGCCCGCCCGTACCCCGTGTGCTCGACCTGACGCTGCGCATCGGCGAGCTGCTGCTCGCCGGCGGTGAGGGCGCCGAGGACGTGGAAGCGGCGATGTTCGGTGTCGCGCACGCCTACGGCCTCGGCCGCTGCGAGCCCACCGTCACCTTCACCCTCCTGTCGGTCAGCTACCAGCCGTCCCTGATAGACGACCCCATCACGGCCAGCCGCACCGTGCGCCGCCGCGGCACCGACTACAACCGGCTCTCCGCCGTCTTCCGGCTCGTCCACGAGATCACCTCGCGCGGGCTGACCCTGGAGGAGGCGTACCGCGGCCTCGCCGAGATCCGCCGCAACCGCCACCCCTACCCGGGCTGGGCGCTCACGGCCGCCTCCGGACTGCTCGCCGGCGCGGCGAGCATGCTGGTGGGCGGCGGGGCCCTGGTCTTCCTGGCGGCGGCAGCGGGCGCGATGCTGGGCGACCGGCTGGCGTGGCTGGCGTCCGGGCGCGGACTGCCGGAGTTCTATCAGTTCGTCGCCGCGGCCATGGCGCCCGCCGCGATGGGCGTGACCCTCAGCGCCACCCACGCGCACGTACAGGCGTCGGCGGTCATCACCGGTGGCCTGTTCGCCCTTATCCCCGGACGGGCCCTCGTGGCGGGTGTACAGGACGGCCTGACGGGCTACTACATCACCGCCGCGGCCCGGCTGCTGGAAGTCGGCTATCTGATCGTCGGCATCGTCTGCGGAGTCCTGGTCGTCCTCTACGGAGGCGTGCACATCGGCGGCAGAACGCTGAGCCCCGAGGCGGCGCTGCAACACCAGGAGCGGCCGCTGATCCAGATCATCGCCGCGATGCTGCTGGCCTTCTCCTTCGCGGTGCTGCTCCAGCAGGAGCGCAACACCGTGCTGGCGGCCACCCTCAACGGCGGGGTGGCCTGGGTGATCTACGCGGCGCTCGCCGACACCGCCAAGCTCGACCCGGTGCCCGCCACGGCCATCGCCGCCGGCCTCGTCGGCCTCTTCGGCCAGCTGCTGTCCCGCTACCGCTACGCGTCGGCCCTGCCGTACGTCACGGCGGCGATCGGCCCGCTGCTGCCGGGTAGCGCGACGTATTTCGCGCTGCTGAACTTCGCGAAGAACGAGATGAGCACCGGCATCTCCAGCCTGACCAAGGCGGCGGCGCTGGCGCTGGCCATCGCCATCGGGGTGAACCTGGGCTCGGAGATGGCCCGGCTGTTCATCAAGGTCCCGGGAGCGGCGGCGTCCCGCCGGGCGGCGAAGCGGACCCGCGGCTTCTAGAGCGGCCTCCGGGGCGGCTTCCGCAAAGACTGCCGGGAAGTCTTCCGCGAAGCCTTTCCGGAGCAGCCTCCGGAAAGGCTTCCGGAACGACGTACGCGCGGCCCCCGTGCCCTCCGGGGCACTCGGGAACCGCGCGTACGTCAGTCGAACGTCGGCACCACTCAGTGGTGCGAGCCGCCCGCGGCCTCCAGGCGCTTGTAGGACGCCTCGATCTCGGCCTCGGCCTCGGCGCGGCCGACCCAGTCGGCGCCCTCGACGGACTTGCCCGGCTCCAGGTCCTTGTAGACCTCGAAGAAGTGCTGGATCTCCAGGCGGTCGAACTCCGACACGTGGTGGATGTCGCGCAGGTGCTCGACGCGAGGGTCGTTCGCCGGGACGCACAGGAGCTTGTCGTCGCCGCCGGCCTCGTCCGTCATGCGGAACATGCCGATGGCGCGGCACTTGATGAGGCAGCCCGGGAAGGTCGGCTCGTCGAGGATGACGAGCGCGTCCAGCGGGTCGCCGTCCTCACCGAGGGTGTTCTCGACGAAGCCGTAGTCGGCCGGGTAGCTGGTCGAGGTGAAGAGTCGGCGGTCCAGACGGATGCGACCGGTCTCGTGGTCCACCTCGTACTTGTTCCGCGAACCCTTCGGGATCTCGATGGTGACGTCGAACTCCACGGGTGGCTCCTCCATGATCAACACATACGTCCGATGATGCTGTGTCCCCCCGGGCGGGTGGCTACAGCGGGTGCCATGCTCGCGGCAAGGCGCAGTGATTAAGTGTCTCTCACGCAGGTGTGTGGTGGCGAAAGGGGCTGGTCCGTGGTGCGTGAGTGGTGGCGGAGCACCCCGCTGGAGCGGCGCAGGACCGTACGGTTCGTCGCGGTGTCGGCCCTGGCGGGCCTGGTCGCGGCGGCGGGCGCGGCGGGGGCCGCCGGGCCCTGGGAGTCCGGCCAGCGCAAGGCCGAGCGCGCCCGCGCCGCCGCGGGCGCGGCGCGCGCCGACGGCCGCCACGCCGGGCCGCGGGAGCCCACCGCGCCGCCCGTCCTCACGGCCCTCGGCGGCCGGGCCACCGCGCAGGAACCGACCCGGGACGGCCTCGCCGCCGTGCTCGAACCACTGCTGAAGGACGCCGCGCTCGGCTCGGACCGGTCGGTGGCGGTGTACGACGCCGCCACCGGCAGGCAGCTCTACGGCTCCGCGCCCGACACCGCTTACACCCCCGCGTCGACGATCAAACCGGCCACCGCGGCGGCGGCGCTCGCCGCGCTCGGGCCGGACCACCGGATCGACACCACGGTCGTGACGGGTGGCGACGGCATCGTGCTCGTGGGTGGTGGCGACCCCACGCTCACCGCGCGTCCGGCCAAGGCGGGACCGCAGCAGCCCGCGAGCCTCCAGGCCCTCGCGGAGGCCACCGCGCGCAAGCTGAAGGAGCGCGGTACGGAGCACACGAAGGTCACGTACGACGCCTCGCTCTACTCCGGGCCGCCCCTGCACGTCATCGGCCCGAACGAGAACATCGCGCCCGTCAGCGCCCTGATGACCGACGAGGGCCGCCTCGACGACTCCGACCACGGGCCCGCCGGCCGGACCGCCGACCCGGCCGGCGACGCGGCCCGGAAGTTCGCGGAGCTGCTCGGCGAGCAGGGCGTGAAGGTCGACGGCGAGGTGGCCCAGGGCACGGCCGGGGCGAAAGCGGAACGTGTCGCCGCGGTCTCCTCCCCGCCGCTGGGCGCGCTGGTCGAACGCGCCCTCACCAACAGCGACAACGACATCGCCGAGGCCCTCGCCCGGCAGACCGCCCTCGCCTCCGGGCAGCCCGCGAGCTTCGAGGGCGCGGCGAAGGCGGTGACCGAGCGCCTCGACAAGCTCGGTCTGTCGGGCGCCCGCATCGCCGACGGCAGCGGCCTCGATCGCGCGGACCAGGCCTCGGCGGCCTTCCTCGCCCAGCTGCTCGTACGCGCCGCCGACCCCGCCCACCCCGAACTGCGCCCGGTCCTGACGGGCCTGCCGGTCGCCGGCTTCACCGGCACGCTGAGCGGCCGGTACGCGGACGAGGAGGCGGGCCGCGGGGCGGTCCGCGCGAAGACGGGCACGCTCACCGGCGTGAACACCCTCGCCGGTACGGCGGTCTCGGCGGACGGCCGCCTCCTGACGTTCGCTTTCATGGCCTCCGGCACGAGTGACGCCGACGCGGCGCAGCGGGTCCTGGACCGCATGGCGACGGCGGTGGCGGGCTGCGGCTGCGGCGGCTGATCGCTTTTCCCCGGGCCCACCCCTTCCGGCTGCGTCCGATGCGCGGCTCCGCCGCGTGAGGGGCCGTGCCCTCGCCCCGGCGACCGAAGGCGGCCGGAGGCCGGCTCTCACGGACCGTGGACTCGTAACCTGCGGGCCGCGGGGATGGGGGGGCTGCGGTCCGCACATCCGGCCCGTGGGGGGCACATCCCAGCGGGAACCGGGGAGCTCCCGCCGCAGGCGGCAACGAAACCCGCGGCCGGGGGCCTGGGGTTCGCCCCCAGCTCGGCCCCCAGCTCGGGAAGGGGCGGGCAGGGGAAAAAGCGCCGCAGGCGGCCACCCACCCGCGGCCGAGAGCCCGGGCGCGAGCCCCGCACCGCGGAGCCGTACATCAAGGGGCGGCAGCAGAACAAAGCCCGCCGCAGCCGCAGCCGCATGGGAACCCCACCGCAGGGAACCCCTAACCGCCAGCCGTGCGCAGCACGTACGGTGAAGCCATGACGAGCATCGGTGGTGCGGAGATGGTCGACTGGAAGCTCGCGGTCGCGACCGCGACGAGGCTCGTGCGGCCGGGCCCGGAGATCGGCCGGGACGCGGCCCGCGAGGTCGTCGCGGAGCTGAGGCGGCACGCGAAGACGTCGGAGGAGCACGTCCGGGCGTTCACCCGGATGACGCCGCCGGCGTCCGAGGGCGAGGAGCACGACACCCCGGTGCTCATCGTGGACCGGGCGGGCTGGATCAAGGCGAACGTCGCCGGCTTCCGCGCCCTGCTCGGCCCGCTGCTGGAGAAGATGTCGGACCGCCGGGCCAACGTCCCGGGCGGCGCGGTGCTCGGGGCGGTCGGCGGCAAGGTGACCGGGGTGGAGCTGGGCATGCTCCTGTCGTTCCTGGCGTCCAGGGTGCTCGGGCAGTACGAGACGTTCGCGCCCGCCACCCGCGACCTGCCGGGCGCGGCAGCGGGCGGACGGCTGCTGCTGGTGGCGCCGAACATCGTCCACGTGGAGCGCGAGCTGGACGTGGATCCGCACGACTTCCGGCTGTGGGTGTGCCTCCACGAGGAGACGCACCGCACGCAGTTCACGGCGGTGCCGTGGCTGCGCGACCATATCGAGGGCGAGATCCAGGCGTTCCTGGGCGAGACGGAGGTCGACCCGGCGACGCTGCTGGAGCGGGTGCGGGAAGCGGCGCAGTCGCTTGCGGGCGGCAGGCCGCCGCAGGACGAGGAGGGCGAGGGCGGGCGCAGCATCGTCGATCTGGTCCAGACTCCCACGCAGCGCGAGATCCTCGGCCGGCTGACGGCGGTGATGTCCTTGCTGGAGGGCCACGCGGACTACGTGATGGACGGCGTGGGCCCCTCCGTCGTGCCGTCGGTGACGGAGATCCGGGAGAAGTTCCAGCAGCGCCGCGCGACCGGCGCGGGGCGCCTGGACGCGGCGCTGCGCAAGCTGCTGGGACTGGACGCCAAGCTGCGGCAGTACCGTGATGGCGAGCGGTTTGTACGAGCGGTCGTCGACCAAGTCGGTATGGACGGTTTCAACCGGGTCTGGACGTCCCCGAACACCCTCCCGACCAAGGCGGAGATCGCCAAACCGGCGGACTGGGTCGCGCGGGTGCACGGAAAGACGGAATCCTGAAGCGGACGCTCCACCTCCGGGTAGAACGCTTCCGTAATCACCCGTCCGAGGGACCGTGGGCCAGGGGTGGGCGTGCGATGCTCGGGTAATGGCTCGCTTCTGTCACCATCGACGCACACAGCGTGACTGAGGCTCGAAGCTCGCGCAGCTCCGACCATCTCCATATGGAACGATTGGACACACGGACATGGGTCCACATCCCGCGGTCGCCGCGATACGCCTGGCGGTCCGCCGCGTACTTCACGACGTCCTCACCCCCACCACACCCGCATCCGTAACCCCCACCTCCCCGGGCCGGCCCCCGCTCGTCCTGGTCGCCTGCTCCGGTGGCGCCGACTCCATGGCCCTGGCCTCCGCACTGGCCTTCGAGGCGCCCAAGCTCGGCATCAGGGCCGGAGGAGTCACCGTCGACCACGGCCTCCAGCACGGCTCCGACATCCGCGCCGCCGAGGTCGTCAGCAGGATGACCGCCCTCGGCCTCGACCCCGTCGAGGCCGTCACCGTGTCCGTCGGCAGGGAAGGCGGCCCGGAGGCCGCCGCCCGCGATGCCCGCTACGCCGCCCTGGACGCCGTCGCCGAGCGGCACGGAGCCGCCGCGATCCTGCTCGGCCACACCCGCGACGACCAGGCGGAGACCGTGCTCCTCGGGCTCGCCCGCGGCTCCGGCATCCGCTCGCTCTCCGGCATGGCCGTCGCCTCCGGCATCGGCGGCCGCTACCGCAGGCCCTTCCTCGGCCTGGACCGCCAGACGGCCCGCAAGGCGTGCATGGTCCAGTCGCTCCCCGTCTGGGACGACCCGCACAACGCCGACCCGGCCTACACCCGCTCCCGGGTCCGCCACGAAGCACTGCCCGTCCTGGAGAAGGCGCTCGGCAAGGGCGTGGTCGAGGCCCTCGCCCGCACCGCCCAGCTCTCACGGGACGACGCCGACGCGCTCGACGGCTGGGCCGCCGCCGTCGAGCCCTCCGTGCGGGACGACAGCGGCGCGCTGGAGGCCGCGAAGCTGTTCGCCCTGCCCCCCGCCGTCCGCCGCCGGGTGCTGCGCCGCGCGGTCATCTCGGCGGGCGCACCGGCCGGTTCGCTCTTCGCCCGGCACATCGAGGAAGTCGACCGGCTGATCACCGGCTGGCGCGGCCAGGGGGCCATCAATCTGCCCGGGCGCGTCGCGGTCCGCAGGCAGGGTGGCAGACTGGTCCTTCGGCAGGGCTGATTCGAACGAGTGCGAACGAGCACGGCTCGCCTCGAACAGGCCGGATGAGACAGAGCCGGACGAGCCTTCAACGAACGAGAGTGGCGCGGGTGGACGACAAGGACATGGGCACCGACCTCAAGTCGGTGCTCATCACCAAGGAAGAGATCGACGCGAAGCTGGCGGAGCTGGCGGCGAAGATCGACGCGGAGTACGCGGGCAGGGACCTGCTCATCGTCGGTGTCCTCAAGGGCGCCGTGATGGTGATGGCGGACCTGGCGCGCGCGCTGTCCACCCCCCTCACGATGGACTGGATGGCCGTGTCCTCGTACGGCGCGGGCACCCAGTCCTCCGGCGTGGTCCGGATCCTCAAGGACCTCGACACCGACATCAAGGGCAAGGACGTCCTGATCGTCGAGGACATCATCGACTCCGGCCTGACGCTGTCCTGGCTGCTGTCGAACCTCGGCTCGCGGGAGCCCGCCTCCCTCAATGTCGTCACTCTCCTGCGCAAGCCGGAGGCGGCCAAGGTCGCCATCGACGTGAAGTGGGTCGGCTTCGACATCCCGAACGAGTTCGTCGTCGGTTACGGCCTCGACTTCGCCGAGAAGTACCGCAATCTGCCTTTCGTGGGCACGCTCGCGCCGCACGTCTACGGCGGCTAGGGCCCCGGCCCGGACGGGACTCTCCACGCGCGGGAACCGACTGGCGGTTCCCGCCGTTGGAGCATGGGAAGGCGGGTTGTTTGACCGCCTGCGGCGGCGTCGGGTGACAATGCTGGGGTACCGTCCGAAGGTCAGTCTTTTCAATCTTTTTCAAGGTCGAGCAGAACACCGTACGCACGCACCCCCTGACAGGGGCGGCCGTGCCTCACTGTGGCAGGAGGGACGGGGCGCTCGCGCCCCGTATGGATGGACGTGAAGCGCTACTTCCGTGGGCCGGTCATGTGGATCGTGCTGGCCGTCCTCGCCGTGGTCGTGTTGATGCAGGTCGTCGGCTCGTCCGGCGGCTACAAGTCGGTGGACACCAGCCAGGTCGTCAACGCGATCAACAAGGACCTGGTGAAATCGGCCGAGCTGACCACCGGCGACGAGAACAAGATCAAGGTCGAGCTCAAGGACGGCCAGAAGGTCAAGGGCAGCGGCAAGATCCAGGCGAACTACATCGGCGACCAGGGCGTCGACCTCGCCAAGACCTTGCAGGCCAAGGCCGACTCCAAGCAGATCTCCGACGGCTACAACATCTCGACGTCGAAGCAGAACCCCTTCATCGGGGTGCTGCTCTCGCTGCTGCCGTTCGTCCTGATCGTCGTGGTCTTCCTCTTCCTGATGAATCAGATGCAGGGCGGCGGCTCCCGAGTGATGAACTTCGGGAAGTCCAAGGCCAAGCTGATCACCAAGGACACCCCGAAGACGACCTTCGCCGATGTGGCCGGGTCGGACGAGGCGGTCGAGGAGCTCCACGAGATCAAGGAGTTCCTCCAGGAGCCGGCGAAGTTCCAGGCCGTGGGAGCCAAGATCCCCAAGGGCGTCCTGCTCTACGGCCCGCCCGGCACGGGCAAGACCCTGCTCGCGCGCGCCGTCGCCGGCGAGGCGGGCGTGCCCTTCTACTCGATCTCGGGCTCCGACTTCGTCGAGATGTTCGTGGGTGTCGGCGCCTCGCGTGTCCGTGACCTCTTCGAGCAGGCCAAGGCCAACGCCCCGGCCATCGTCTTCGTCGACGAGATCGACGCCGTCGGCCGGCACCGTGGCGCGGGCCTCGGCGGCGGTCACGACGAGCGCGAGCAGACCCTCAACCAGCTGCTGGTCGAGATGGACGGCTTCGACGTGAAGGGCGGCGTCATCCTGATCGCCGCCACGAACCGCCCGGACATCCTCGACCCGGCGCTGCTGCGCCCGGGCCGCTTCGACCGGCAGATCGCCGTCGACCGCCCGGACATGCAGGGCCGTCTGGAGATTCTCAAGGTTCACCAGAAGGGCAAGCCGGTCGCCCCGGACGTCGACCTCTCGGCCGTCGCCCGCCGCACCCCCGGCTTCACCGGTGCCGATCTCTCCAACGTGCTCAACGAGGCCGCCCTGCTGACGGCCCGCAGCGACAAGAAGCTGATCGACAACCACATGCTGGACGAGGCGATCGACCGTGTCGTGGCCGGACCGCAGAAGCGGACCCGGATCATGAGCGACAAGGAGAAGAAGATCACCGCCTACCACGAGGGCGGTCACGCCCTGGTCGCGGCGGCGTCCCCGAACTCCGACCCGGTGCACAAGATCACGATCCTGTCCCGCGGCCGCGCGCTCGGCTACACCATGGTCCTGCCCGACGAGGACAAGTACTCCACCACGCGCAACGAGATGCTCGACCAGCTGGCGTACATGCTGGGCGGCCGCGCGGCCGAGGAGCTCGTCTTCCACGACCCGACCACCGGTGCGGCCAACGACATCGAGAAGGCCACGGCCACGGCCCGCGCGATGGTCACGCAGTACGGCATGACCGAGCGGCTCGGTGCGATCAAGTTCGGCTCGGACAACAGCGAGCCGTTCCTGGGCCGCGAGATGTCGCACCAGCGCGACTACTCGGAAGAGGTCGCGGCCCTGGTCGACGAAGAGGTCAAGAAGCTCATCGAGACCGCGCACAACGAGGCGTGGGAGATCCTCGTCGAGAACCGCGACGTCCTCGACAACCTGGTTCTGGCCCTCCTGGAGAAGGAGACGCTGAACAAGGAGGAGATCGCCGAGGTCTTCAAGCACATCGTGAAGCGCCCGGCCCGCCCGGCGTGGACCGGCTCCTCGCGCCGTACGCCCTCCACCCGCCCGCCGGTGCTCTCCCCCAAGGAGCTCGCGCCGAGCAACGGCGGCCAGCCCGTGGAGCAGGCCGACCTCCCGGACGACACCCGCCCGGAGCTCTGACCGGCAAGAACAGCTGAGCCCGGGCTCCTCACCAGGCCCGGAATGGATGCCGCGTCCCCCAGGTTATTAGCCTGGGGGACGCGGCTTTCCGCATCGTGGCCGCCGTCGGCCCGTACGTACGCATGAGAGAACGAGGCAACTCCATGACCGACCCGGTGACGCTGGACGCCGAGAGCTCCATCGGCGCATTCGACGAGAAGCGGGCCGAGAACGCCGTCCGTGAGCTGCTGATCGCGGTGGGCGAGGATCCCGACCGCGAGGGGCTCCGCGAGACGCCGGCGCGGGTCGCTCGTGCGTACAAGGAGATATTCGCGGGGTTGTGGCAGCAGCCGGAGTCGGTGCTGACCACGACCTTCGACATAGGGCACGACGAGATGGTGCTCGTCCGCGACATCGAGGTCTACAGCACCTGTGAGCACCACCTGGTGCCCTTCCACGGTGTGGCGCACGTCGGCTACATCCCCGCCACCAGCGGCAAGATCACGGGGCTGTCGAAGCTGGCCCGCCTGGTGGACGTCTACGCCCGCCGCCCGCAGGTCCAGGAGCGGCTCACCACGCAGATCGCGGACTCGCTGATGGAGATCCTGGAGCCGCGCGGTGTGATCGTGGTCGTCGAGTGCGAGCACATGTGCATGTCGATGCGGGGCATCCGCAAGCCCGGCGCGAAGACGCTGACCTCGGCCGTACGCGGCCAGCTGCGCGACCCCGCGACCCGCGCCGAGGCCATGAGCCTGATCATGTCCTCCCGCTGACGCGGGAACGCGGCCCGCGAAACCGAAGCCGCCCGCCACGACCGAGGTCGTGACGGGCGGCTTCGCGGTGTGCGGCGGGTCTCAGGCGCTGAGGCGGCTGCCCATCCACTGGAGGGTGCCGGGGATCTCACGGCGCCAGGTGTTGAAGTTGTGGCCACCGGTGTCCAGGATCATCGAGGAGACGCGGGTGGGGTGCTGCTTCGCCGCGTCGATGAACTTCAGGGTGTCCTCGTAGTTGTGCTCACCCTGCTTGCTGCTGGTCACCAGGAGGGAGACGGGCGGCAGCGGCTTGTTCTTCAGGCGCCACATCAGGTCGTTCTCCTTCTCCAGCTTCTTGCTGCCGCCGAAGAGGGAACCGGTCGTGGCGTCCTGGGCGGCCTTGTAGTAGCCGGAGAGGGCGGCGGCGGCGCCGTAGGCGTCGGGGTGACGCATGGCGAACTTCAGCGCGCAGTAGCCGCCGGTGGAGTCGCCGATCATGCCCCAGTTGGCGGCCTTGGTGCCGATGCGGTACTGCTCGGAGAGCCCTTTGCGCAGGTCCTTGGTGAAGAAGGTCTCGGTCTGCGGGCCGCCGGGTATGTCTATGCACTCGGTGTCACGGGGCGGGGCGACCGTCGGGCGCATCATCACCAGGATGGTGGGCTGCATCTTCTTCGCCTTGGCGAGCTTCTGCGCCTCCTGCGGGTAGTGCAGGCCCTTGATCAGGGCTTCGGCGGTGCCGGGGAAGCCGGTCAGGACGACCGAGGCGGGAAAGGTCTTGTGGGCGTACTGCGGCTGAAAGTACTCCGGCGGGAGGTAGACGTACGCCGGGCTCACGATCTTGGACTCGGGCCCTTTGATGTTGACCTTCTCGACCTTGCCCGCGATCGAGGGCACCGTGCCGTGGCCCTTCACCTGCTGGATGCCGACGACCTCGACCGGCTTGCTGCCGGCGCTGTGGTCCACGACCACGCCCTGGCCCTTCTCCAGGCCGAAGAGGTCCGCCCAGGAGGCGAAGAAGCCGAAGGACTGGTTCGCCCAGAGGCCGATCGCGGCGAACAGCGTCAGCTGGGTGGCGAGCATCATGCCGAACCGGCCCAGGACCGATCCGACGCTCTTCTTGCCCAGGCGGGGCCAGAGCCAAATGGTCAACGCGAAGAGCACTACCGCCGCCGCTATGGCAAGCAGCAGAACCGCCATGCTGGTGAGACCCATGAGGTGCTTTCTGCCGAGCGGCCCGCCGCGGGCCGCGGAATGGTTACTTCTTTCCGGGCTCGGCCCCCGGCGGAACCTCAACCCCGAAACCGTCGTCCTACAGGGCGCACATTGTCCGGGCGCTGCCGCCAGAAGGCGCAGGACCACTCGACAGGACGACGGGAAGAGATGTCTGTCAGGGTAGATGGCAAAAAGTCCGATGGGGTTCCCGAGGGGGCCAAGCGACTGTCGAGGCTTGCGCGTATCGCCAAGGGGCCGCGCCCCGAGAACGTGCCGACCGTGGTGGGATGGGTCGGCATCATCATCGGCCTGCTCAACATCGTGGCCGGCGTCGTCCCGAGGGTCCGCTGGAGCAAGTTCCACACCTGGGCCGAGGTCCTGCCCGGCACGGTGACCCAGCTCGCGGCGGCCGGTTCCATCGTCGTCGGCATCCTGATGCTGATGCTGGCCCACGGCCTCATCCGCGCCAAGCAGCGGGCCTGGATGGCCGCCGTCGTCGTCCTGCCGATCGGTGCGGCCGCCCAGCTGATCTACCGCCACTCGATCATCGGCACGATCTGCTCGCTGGCGCTCTTCGCCTACCTGGTCTGGCACAAGCCCTCCTTCACGGCGCTGCCCGACCCGCGCAGCCGCTGGAAGGCGGTCGCGAACTTCATCATCATGGGCGGCGTCAGCTTCACCCTCGGGTGGATCATCGTCGGCTCGCAGTACCGGCGGATGGTCGGGGACCCGTCCGTCCTCGAGCAGATCGAGCACGTGATCTGGGGCCTCTTCGGCTTCGAGGGCTCGATCCGCTACACCCACGGCGTCGACTACACCGTCGGCTACTCCCTCGGCGCCCTCGGCCTGCTGACCGTCGCCTCCACCGCCTACCTCGCCTTCCGCCCGGCCTACCCGGCCGCGGTCCTCACCGAGGAGGACGAGGACCGCCTGCGCGAGCTGCTCGCCAAGCACGGCGCGCGCGACTCGCTCGGCCACTTCGCGCTGCGCCGCGACAAGAGCGTCGTCTTCTCCCCGTCGGGCAAGGCCGCCGTCTCCTACCGCGTCGTCTCCGGTGTGATGCTCGCCAGCGGTGACCCGATCGGTGACGTCGAGGCGTGGCCGGGCGCGATCGAGAAGTTCATGGAGCTGGCCAAGCGCCACTCCTGGACCCCGGCCGTCGCCGGCTGCAGCGAGACCGGTGGCGAGGTCTGGACCCGCGAGACCGGTCTGGACGCGCTGGAGATGGGCGACGAGGCCATCGTCGACGTCGCCGACTTCTCCCTCACCGGGCGCGCCATGCGCAACGTCCGCCAGATGGTCAAGCGCATCGAGCGCAATGGCTACGAGACCAAGGTGCGCCGCGTCGGCGAGCTCAGCCCCGAGGAGCTGACCGCCGTCCAGCAGGCCGCCGAGGCATGGCGCGACACCGAGGACGAGCGCGGCTTCTCGATGGCCCTGGGCCGCATCGGCGACCCCAAGGACCTCGACGCCGTCATCGCCACGGCCCACAAGGCCCCCGAGGAGGGCGAGGCCCCCAGCCCCTTCGGCGACCTCAAGGCCATGCAGCACTTCGTGCCCTGGGGCCCGGACGGCCAGTCGCTGGAGCTGATGCGCCGCGACCGCAGCGCCGACCCCGGCATGAACGAGCTCCTCATCGTCGCCTTCCTCCAGGCCGCGCCCGACCTGAAGATCAAGCGCCTGTCGCTGAACTTCGCGTTCTTCCGCTCCGCCCTGGAGCGCGGCGGGAAGCTCGGCGCCGGCCCGGTCGTGCGTGTCCAGCGAGCGGTGCTGGTCTTCCTCTCGCGCTGGTTCCAGATCGAGTCGCTGTACAAGTTCAACGAGAAGTTCCGGCCCCGCTGGGAGCCCCGCTTCATCGTCTTCCCGAACAACCGCGACCTGCCCCGCATCGGCTTCGCGATGATGCAGGCGGAGGGCTTCCTGGAGCTGCCGCGCCTGCTGCGCCGCCGCCCGGCGGAGCCCAAGGAGTTCATGGACGACGAGAAGGTCTCGGCCGCGGAGGTCACGCGCGCCGCGTGACTTTCGCGGTCAGGGCCCGGGGCCCCGTCCGGCGGCGAAGAGCTGCCGGGCGGGGCCCCGCCCGTTCGCGGCGGCGGTGCCGCGCCCGGCGGCGGCGACGCCCAGCGCGGCGAGCGGGCAGGCGGCGCGCCCTTCACCGCACGCCCTAGGCTGGTGGCATGAGTGCGTTGCGTGGTCGATTCGGGCCGGTCGGTCTGCCGGAGTGGGACCGCTGTGCGGTGATGGGCGTGGTCAACGTCACGCCCGATTCGTTCTCCGACGGCGGCCGTTGGTTCGACACCGAGGGGGCGGTCAAGCGGGGCCTGGACCTGGCGGCCCAGGGGGCCGACCTGGTCGACGTGGGCGGTGAGTCGACCCGTCCGGGCGCGGCCCGGGTGGACGAGCGCGAGGAGCTGCGCCGGGTGGTCCCCGTGGTCCGCGGGCTGGCGTCCGAAGGGGTGGTGGTGTCCGTGGACACCATGCGCGCCTCGGTCGCGGAGGCGGCCGTCGAGGCGGGCGCGGTGCTGGTCAACGACGTGAGCGGCGGCCTGGCGGATCCGGCGATGGTGCCGGTGGTGGCCACCGCCGGGGTGCCGTTCGTGGTGATGCACTGGCGCGGTTTCAGCGAGGACATGAACAGCCGGGCGGTCTACGGCGACGTGGTCGGTGAGGTCATCGGCGAGCTGCGGCAGCGGCTGGACGCCGTGGTCGCCGCGGGGGTGGACCCGGAGCGGCTGGTCGTCGACCCCGGCCTGGGCTTCGCGAAGACCGCGGACCACGATCTGGCCCTGGTCGCCCAGCTGGCCAGGCTCCGCCGGGAGCTGGGGCTGCCGATGCTGGTGGCCGCCTCCCGGAAGCGCTTCCTCGGCCGCGTGCTGGCCGGTGCCGAGGGCGCCAGCCCGCCCCCGGCGCGGGAGCGGGACGCCGCGACGGCCGCGGTGTCGACGATCGCCGCGCGCGAGGGCGCGTGGGCGGTGCGAGTGCACGAGGTACGGGCCAGCGCCGACGCGGTGCGGGTGGTGCGCGCCGTGGACCTGGCGGCGGAGACGGCAGGGGTGGCGATGGTGGCAGAGGCGGCGGGCGCCCCGGGCGCCGAGGGGGCCGAGTGAGCACGGCCCGTACGGACAGCGAGCGGGTCGAGCTGGCGAACACCGCGCTGTACGAGGCGGTCGAGCGCGGTGACACGGTGGCCATGGGGCAGCTGTGGCTGGACGACCCCGGGACCGAGGTGTCCTGCGTGCACCCGGGCTGGCCGGTGCTGCGCGGGCGGAGCGAGGTGCTCCGTTCGTATGCGCTGATCATGGCGAGCACCGACTACATCCAGTTCTTCCTGACGGACGTCGAGGTCGCGGTGGCCGGTGACACGGCGCTGGTGACCTGCACGGAGAACATCCTCAGCGGCGGCCCGTCCGAGTCGGAGGGCGAGCTGGGGCCGCTGGTGGGCCAGCTGGTCGTGGCGACCAACACCTTCCGCCGGGTGGGTGAGGAGTGGAAGGTGTGGTCCCACCACGGCTCGCCCGTGCTCGCGGGGCGTGAGGACGAGGACGAGGAAGGCCCGGAGGACAGGGAGGGCACGAACGGCCCGGAAGGGGCGTGACGGCCGGCCGGGCGTCAGCACGGGAGTGCGCCGAGCCACTCGTTCGGGGTTCCAGGCGGTCGGGTAGGGGTGAGGCACGGAGCCGGGGGTAAGCGCCGCGGGACCGGTCGGCGGCCCCGCGATTCCCTGTCCGTAACGTTCTTTGGCATCCGTAAACATCCGTACATGTCGTCGCATATCGGCAGCACAGCAGGGCGTCCGGGTGCGAGCGCTGTCGGTGCTCGCAGGTAGATTCGAAGTGGGTACCCCGGCCGACGGGGGGACGGGCGATGTGCCGGCGGTGCCGGCACGCACTCGCCATACCGACGACCAGCAGGAGTGATTCGTGTGGATCGTGTCGCGCTGCGCGGCCTGAAGGCCCGCGGGCACCACGGGGTTTTTCCCCGGGAACGCGAGGAGGGCCAGACCTTCATCGTGGACCTGGTGCTGAGCCTGGACACCCGGCCCGCCGCGGCCACCGATGACCTCGCGAAGACCGTGCACTACGGCGTGGTGGCGGAGGAGGTCGTCGACGTCGTCCAGGGCGAACCCGTCGATCTGATCGAGACCCTCGCCGAGCGGATCGCCCAGGTGTGTCTGAAGCACGAAGCGGTGCGGGAGGTGGAGGTCGTGGTGCACAAGCCCGACGCCCCCATCACCGTGCCTTTTGACGATGTGACGATCACTATTACGCGGAGCCGTGTATGAGCAGCAGCGACCCGACCGTGCAGCCGGTGCCCGCCTCCGTGGTGGAGCAGGTGGACGCCGCCGACGTGACCTTGAGCAACCCCAAGCGGGCCGTGATCTCGTTGGGCAGCAACCTCGGCAACCGCCTGGAGACCCTCCAGGGCGCGATCGACGCGCTGGAGGACACGCCTGGCCTGCGGGTCAAAGCGGTCTCCCCGGTCTACGAGACGGAGCCGTGGGGCGTCGAGCCGGGCACCCAGCCCGCGTATTTCAACGCTGTCGTCCTGGTGAAGACCACCCTCCCGCCGGGCTCCCTGCTGGAGCGCGGGCACGCGATCGAGGAAGCCTTCGAGCGGGTGCGGGACGAGCGCTGGGGCCCCCGGACGCTCGATGTCGACATCGTCAGTTATCAGGACGTCCTCTCCGACGATCCCGTCCTCACGCTGCCGCACCCGCGCGTCCACGAGCGCGCCTTCGTGCTGGCGCCGTGGCACGACGTGGACCCGGAGGCCGTGGTCCCGGGGCGCGGCGCGGTCGTCGAGCTGCTGGCCCAGGTCGGGCTCGAAGGGGTCGCCCCCCGGGTCGACCTGGAACTCCGGCTGCCCGAGTAGGCGGTCGGCCGGGAAACGTACGAGATGAGGAGCGAGGGCGCGGAGCGGTCCGCTCCGCGATCTGCTCACGGAGGAGCTGACCGGTGAAGCAACTGCGGGTCAGAGTGCTGGCCGGGCTGTTCGTCGTGGCCGGGGTGGTGTCCTGGGCGGGCGCCCGGCTGTGGGACGCCTTCGGCACACTGCCGAGCGTGCCCGTGGCCGCCCCCATCGTGCTGGCGGTCATCGCCGTCGTGCTGGCCGCGACGGCGTTCTCGCTGCGCGGCCGGCTGCGGGCGCAGCGCGAGCGGCGCCCCGGCGCGAAGGGCGTCGACCCCCTGGTGGCCGCCCGCGCGGTGGTCTTCGGCCAGGCGAGCGCGCTGGTGGCGGCGCTGGTCGGAGGCATGTACGGCGGTGTGGGCGCGTTCCTGCTGCTGGCCGGGCTGGAGAACAACCCGGCCCGCCGGGACCAGACGATCTACGCCGGAGCGTCGGTGCTCGCCGCCGTCTGCGTCATAGTGGCGGCGTTCTTCCTGGAGCGGGTCTGCAAGCTGCCGGAGGACGACGACGAGGAGGGCGGCAAGGGCGCGGCGCGCGCCTGAGCCGTCCGTATGCCCGCGTCGTCCGTGTCGTTCGCGTCGGCGGAGTGCGCGAAGGGGTGCCCGGGTCCGCCCGGAGCACCCCTTTCAGCTGTCCGGAGGGCGTGCCCGGATCCGTCCCGGCCGCGTCCTTCCGGCTGTCCGAACGGCGTGCTGCCGTATTCCGGCTGGCCGGGCGGACCGCTACGCGTCGGCGACGGTCTCCACCGACACGTCCGCGCGTGCCGCGCCCGTCGCGTCGGCCGCCGTGGACCGCCGCAGGGCCTCGTGCAGGCGGGCCGGCGTCAGGACGCCCAGGAAGCGGTCCGCCTGCTCGCCGTCGAGGACGGCGATCCAGCCCGCGTCGTGCTGGAGCATCGTGCTGAACGCCTGTTTGAGCGACGCCCCCACCGGCAGCCACGCGTCCATGCGCCGGGAGTGGCCGCGGACCTTGCCGCCGTCGGCCGCGCCGGCCAGCGCCTCCGCCGAGACCCAGCCGTGCAGCCCGTCCGCGTGATCCAGGACCACCGCCCAGCGCGCTCCCTCGGCCGCCAGCCGGGCCGCGGCCTCGCCCACCGGGTCGTCGAGGTGGACGACCGGCGGCTGTTCGAGGTCGCCGGACTCGATGGGGGTGACGGACAGCCGCTTCAGCCCCCGGTCGGCGCCGACGAAGTCGGCCACGTACGGCGTGGCGGGCGCGCCGAGCACGGCCGCCGGCGGATCGAACTGTTCGATGCGCCCGTTGCCGTAGACCGCGATGCGGTCGCCGAGCCGGACGGCTTCCTCCATGTCATGGGTGACGAAGAGGACCGTCTTGCGCACCTGCGACTGGAGCCGCAGGAACTCGCTCTGCAGGTGCTCGCGGACCACCGGGTCGACCGCGCCGAACGGCTCGTCCATCAGCAGCACAGGCGGGTCGGCGGCCAGCGCGCGGGCCACGCCGACGCGCTGGCGCTGCCCGCCGGAGAGCTGCTCGGGATAGCGGTCGCCGTAGACGGACGGGTCGAGCCCGACGAGGTCGAGCAGTTCGGCGGCGCGGGCGCGGGCCTTCTTGCGCTGCCAGCCGAGCAGATGCGGGACCGTCGCGGTGTTGTCGAGCACGGTCTTGTGCGGGAAGAGGCCGACCTGCTGGATGACGTAGCCGATCCGGCGGCGCAGTTCGACGGGGTCGGCCTTCGCGATGTCCTCCCCGTCGAGGAGGATCCGGCCGCCGGTCGGCTCGATCAGCCGGTTGACCATCTTCATCGTGGTGGTCTTGCCGCAGCCGGACGGTCCGACGAGCGTGACCAGCTCGCCCTCCGCCACCTCGAAGGACAGGTCGTCCACGGCGGTGGTGCCATCGGCGTAGCGCTTGGTGACATGCTCGAAGCGGATCATGGTTCCCCATTCTGGCCGTACTCGCTCCCGACATTGTTGCCGTTGTGTGGCGCCGGACTCGAATGTCAGTGCCCGGGGTTAGGGTCGCCAGTAACCGACGGTCAAGGCCCAGGGGGAGGTGAGAGCGTATGGCGGGGCAGAACTGCCTGGTCTCCAACGACTGGATCTGCGGCGAGTATCTGCGGACCCGTGGCCACGAGCTGACGGACGCCACGCTCCAGCACATCGGGATCACACTGGCTTCGGTCGCCATCGGCGTGCTCGTCGCCTTTCCGCTGGCTTTGCTGGCCCGCAGATGGCGGGCGGCGGCGGGCCCGGTCCTCGGCCTGACCACCGTGCTCTACACGGTGCCCTCGCTGGCCATGTTCTCGCTGCTGGTGCCCGTCTTCGGGCTGTCGGTGTCGGTCGTGGTCACCGGGCTGGTGCTCTATTCGCTGACGGTGCTCGTGCGGAACATCCTCGCGGGGCTCGCCTCGGTGCCCGAGGAGGCCCGCGAGGCGGCGCGCGGCATGGGCTACGGCCCGCTGCGCCTGCTCTTCGCGGTGGAGCTCCCGCTGGCGCTGCCCGCCCTGATGGCGGGCCTGCGGATCGCCACGGTCTCCACCGTCTCGCTCACCACGGTCGGCGCCATCATCGGCTACGGCGGCCTGGGCAACCTCATCTACGAGGGCATGCACAGCTACTTCAAGGCACAGGTGCTCACCGCCTCGGTGCTGTGCGTGGCGCTCGCGATCGTGGCGGACGTCCTGCTGCTGCTCGTGCAGCGGCTGCTGACGCCGTGGACGCGGGCGGGCGGGAAGGCGAAGCGCCGCGGCGGGGGCGCGCGCAAGCGGCTGAGCGCCGAGGGGGCTGTGTGATGGGTGTCATCGACCGCACCTGGACGTGGCTGACGACCGGCTCGCACTGGTCCGGCACCGACGGCGTATGGCACCGGCTGGGCGAGCACCTGTTCCTGACGTTCGCCTGCCTGGCGATCTCGTGCGCCATCGCGCTGCCCGTCGCCGTGCTGCTCGGCCACGTGGGCCGCGGCGGCGCCCTCGCGGTGAACATCTCCAACGCGGGGCGCGCCGTGCCGACGTTCGCGGTGCTGGTGCTGTTGCTGCTCAGCCCACTGGGTACGCATGGTTCATGGCCGACCGTCATCGCGCTGGTGCTCTTCGCGATCCCGCCGCTGCTCACCAACGCGTACGTCGGGATGCGCGAGGTCGACCGGGACGTGGTCGAGGCCGCGCGGGGCATGGGCATGACCGGCCGTCAGCTGATCGGCCGGGTGGAGCTGCCGCTGGCCTTCCCGCTGATAGCGACCGGGGTGCGGACCGCCGCGGTGCAGGTGGTGGCCACGACCACGCTCGCGGCGCTGCCGGGCGGCGGTGGCCTCGGCCGGATCATCACGGCGGGCTTCCGGCTCACCGACACCGCGCAAGTGGTGTCCGGGGCGGTGCTGGTGGCCGTGCTCGCGCTGCTGGTCGAGGGGGTGCTGGTGGTCCTGGAGCGGCTGCTGGACCCGGTGCGCCGGCGTGTGAAGCGCACGGCGGGCCGGGCGCCGGGCGGCGAGGGGCCGGTGGCGCCCGCCGACGCCGTCCCGGTGGGCGGCGCTGTGTGACACCCGCGCTCCGTCCGTCCACGCGCGGCCGCGGAGACTGACGACTGATCAAGGGGCGTCCGGGTGCGCCGGGCGCCCGACCGAATGGATGGAGTTCCCCATGAGCAGGACCCCGCGTCGAGCGCGGACCACGCGCGCGCTGCTGGCGATGGCGGGCGTCGCCACCCTGACGGCGGGCCTCGCCGCCTGCGGTGGGGACAGCCTGGAGAAGTCCGGCGGCGGTGACGCGTCCGCGCGGCCCGGCGAGGGTTCGCTGGTCATCGGATCGGCGTCCTTCACCGAGTCCAAGGTGCTCGCCGAGATATACGCGGGCCTGCTGAAGGACGCCGGCTATTCGACGTCGATCAAGACCGTCGACGCCCGTGAGCTCTATGAACCGGAGCTGGAGAACGGCAAGATCGACATCGTCCCGGAGTATGCCGCGACGCTCGCCGAATTCCTCAACAAGAAGCAGAACGGCAAGGACGCTCCGACGGTCGCCTCTGCCGATGCCGGCACCACGGTGAAGGCGCTCCGTAAACTCGCCGAGCCGCGCGGCCTCAAGGTGCTGGATCCCGGCCGTGCCGTCGACCAGAACGCCTTCGCGGTGACCGCGGAGTTCGCCGCGAAACACCAGCTCAAGACGCTTTCCGACCTCGGCGCGGCAAAGGAGAAGGTCAAGCTCGCGGCGGGCGACGAATGCCCCCAGCGGCCCTTCTGCCAGCCCGGTCTGGAGAAGACGTACGGCATCGACGTCACCGGCATCGACCCGCTGGAGGTCGGCAGTACGCAGGCCAAGCAGGCGGTCAAGTCCGGCAAGGACCAGATGGTGCTGACCACCACCACGGACGCCACACTCGAACAGTTCGGTCTCGTTCTGCTGGAGGACGACAAGAAGCTCCAGAACTCCGACAACGTGTTGCCCGTCGTGAATGCGAAGAAGGCCGGTTCGCAGAAGATCGCCGACGCTCTCGGCAAGCTCAACAGGGTGCTGACCACGGCCGATCTCACCGAACTCAACAAGAAGGTCGACGCGCAGCGGCTCAAGCCCGCGGATGTGGCCGCGCGGTACCTCAAGGACAAGGGCTTGCTGACGAAGGAGAAGCAGTAGGAGAGAAGTAAGATCAAGGGAAGAGTTTGGTGGTGGAGTCACACTCCCGAGGCGACGCACGGTAAGTTTCAGGCCATGCCACGAGGACGCCATCGCCATTCACCGCCCCTGCACAGGCTTCTTCCCCCGTCGGCGGTCGCAGCGACATCGGTCGCCGCTGCCGCCGGTGCTTGGGTGGTAGGTGAAACGGTCGTCATCCGGGGCCTCGCCGCGGCCGCTGCCGCCGCCGCGGTGGTCGGTGCCGTGCTGATGCGCCGTTGGGACCACGCCGCCGGGAAGCGGGTCGCCCAGCTCAACGCCGCCCGGGTGCGCGATGAGTGGAAGACCGACGAGCGCATCGCCGAGCTGGAGACGGAGCTGGAGGAAGCCCGCGCCGGCCGCGCCAAGGCGGAGACCAAGCTGCGCGGCAAACGCGCCGAGCTCGCCCGTCTCCGGAGCGAACACGCCGACCTGCTGCGCCGCTACGCCGCGGCCGAGACCGGGCGCGCCAGCGCGCTGGAGGGCCGCCGCCAGGCCCAGGGCACCGCGCCCCGCGGCGCGAAGGCGCTGGAGTCCGCTGCGGCCTCGGTCGGCGCCGACGGGGCCGCCGTCGCCGCGTCCGCGTACCGCAAGGCCGCCGAGGCACTGCGCGACCTGGAGCGGAACGCGGCGATCCAGCGGGACGCGGAAGCCGCCACGGAGCCCGGCCAGGACGCGACTCCGGCGCTGACGGACGTCGTGCCTCCGAGCGGACTGCCGGTCACCGGCGAGACCCTGAGCGCCGCGGACGCGGCGAGGGCCGCCAAGCGGCGTACGGGCGCGCAGGCCGCCGAGGAGACGGAGACCACCGCTCCCCAGGACCTTAAGGCCGCGAAGGCTCCCGAGGCCCCGAAGGCCGCAGAGGCTCCCGAGGCTCCTGAGGTTCCGAAGGCCGCGGAGGAAGCCGGGGACCGCGCCGTCGACGAGACCGACGAGGCCCCCGTCGCGAAGAGCACGCCCCCCGCGCCCCGCCCCGCCTCCGCCGTCGTGCCGCAGCAGCACCCCGCCCGGCGCCCCGCGTCGCGCACCCAGGGCGGCTTCGACTTCTTCGGCACCCAGCGGACGCCCTCCGCCGCGCGGCCCGTCGAGGAGACGGACCTCGCGGACGTCGTCGGCGAGGAGGTGCTCGCCGAGGCCGAGGCCGCGGAGCAGCAGGGCGACGACTCCAAAGGGGACGTCATCGACCTGACCGCGCACGACGAGACCGAGCAGATAGATGTCGTGCAGCTGCGCAGCGCCATCTCTTGACGGTCGTTGCGAAAACGCGTGACCCCCGGTGGACCTGCCACCGGGGGTCACGCGTTTTCGCGCTCCTACTTGCCGATTACTTGTCGATGTCGCCGACGACGAAGAACAGCGAACCGAGAATCGCCACCATGTCGGCCACAAGCGTGCCCGGCAGCAGCTCGGTCAGCGCCTGGATGTTGTTGAACGACGCCGACCGCAGCTTGAGCCGGTACGGCGTCTTCTCGCCCTTGGAGACCAGGTAGTAGCCGTTGAGGCCGAGCGGGTTCTCCGTCCAGGCGTACGTCGCGCCCTCCGGTGCCTTGAGGACCTTCGGCAGCCGCTGGTTGATCGGACCGGGCGCCAGCTGCGCGATCCGGTCCAGGCACGCCTCCGCCAGCTCGAGCGAGTTGTGCGTCTGCTCCAGCAGGCACTCGAAGCGGGCCAGGCAGTCGCCGTCCTCGCGCGTGACCACCTTCAGGGTGTCCCGCAGCTCGCCGTACGCGAGATACGGCTCGTCGCGGCGCAGGTCGAAGTCCACACCGGAGGCGCGGGCGATCGGCCCGCTGACGCCGTACGCGTGCACCGCCTCGCGGGAGAGCACGCCGACGCCGCGCGTGCGGCCGCGGAAGATCTCGTTGCCGAGCACGAGCCGGTCGTAGACGTCCATCCGTGAGCGGACGTCGGCCACCGCGTGCCGGGCGCGGGCGAGCCAGCCCGCGGGCAGGTCCTCCTTGAGGCCGCCGACGCGGTTGAACATGTAGTGCATCCGGCCGCCGGAGACCTCCTCCATCACCGTCTGGAGCTGCTCGCGCTCGTGGAAGGCGTGGAAGACGGGCGTGATCCCGCCCAGTTCGAGGGGGTACGAGCCGAGGAACATCAGGTGGTTGAGCACCCGGTTCAGCTCGGCGAGCAGCGTGCGCGTCCACACGGCGCGCTCGGGGACCTCCATGCCCAGCATCCGCTCCACCGCGAGCACGACCCCGAGCTCGTTGGAGAAGGCCGACAGCCAGTCGTGGCGGTTGGCGAGCATGATGATCTGCCGGTAGTCGCGCGCCTCGAACAGCTTCTCCGCGCCCCGGTGCATATAGCCGACGACCGGCTCGGCGTGCTGGATCCGCTCCCCGTCCAGGACGAGCCGCAGCCGCAGCACGCCATGGGTGGACGGGTGCTGCGGCCCGATGTTGAGCACCATGTCGGTGCTCTCCGCCGCGCCGCCGATGCCGACAGTCGTCTCAGTGGTAGGGGCCATGGGAGTAGTTTGTCAGCCTTCCCCGTCCGGGTGGCCTCCGGCGGCCGCCGGCAGCCCCGCGCAGGCGTCGCCGACCGGCTGCGTCAGCCAGCCGAAGCCGCCCAGCCCCGCCGGTGCCAGCAGTTCGGCCGCCTCGCCGGCCGCGCCCAGCGCCCGTACGTAACCGGCCGGGTCGGACGACGCGAGCGACAGCGGGGGACGGCCGCCGTCGACGCCGAGGGCGCGCAGGGCCTCGCGCTGGGTCAGCAGCGAACTGCCCGGACCCGCGCACGCGTCCAGGGCGACGTGCGCGGTGATGTCGCACGAACCGTCCGGCACCGGCCGCACCTCACGCCCCTCCCGGAAGCCGGTCAGCGTCCCGAACGGCGGCCGGGCGGCGCGCCGGTGCGCGTAGTCCACGGCGACCGCCAGCCCGGAGCGCAGGCTGCCCACCGCTCGCGCCCAGGCGGCGTCGCGCGGCAGGCCGATCTCCGCCCGGCTGCCGGGCGGCGCGCCGTCGAGCGGCCACCAGCGGGCCAGCCAGTCGGCGTCGGCGCCGGTCACCGGCTCGCCGAGGAGCTCCTCGCCGTCCTCCTGGACGAGCACCTGGCGCGCGATGCCCTCCGCGTCCGTCTCGGCGACGTCGACCGGCACGTTGTCGAGCCATTCGTTGGCGAAAAGCAGTCCGTCCACGCCTTCGGGGAGCTCACTCAGCCAGGTGATGCGCGCGTCGATCCCCGGGGGGCGCTCGGCGCGCTCTACGGCGTACGGACGCAGTCGCGCGCCCAGCTCGGGCGCGGTGTGCGCGAGCACCGCGGTGAGCAGTTCGCCCCGGCCCGCGCCGACGTCCGTGAACGCCAGCTCGGCCGGGTGCCCCAGCGCCTCGTCGACGCGTCGCAGCAGTTCCGCCACCGCCCCGGCGAAGAGCGGGGAGGCGTGCACCGACGTACGGAAGTGCCCGGCGGGACCCTCGGGGCGCAGGTAGAAGCCGTTCGGGCCGTAGAGGGCGGCCTCGGTGGCGGCCCGCCACGTTGTTGTTCCGCTTGCCATACGCACACGCTATGCGCCCTTGGGCAGCACACCGCCTCCACCTTGGGGAGTAGGCGGGGCGTCGTCGGATCGATCGTCCGGTTGACCCCGGCACGTACGCGACATGCCTACGCTGGGTGACGTGCAGCGCCTCTACGACTTTCTCCGCAGGCACCCGACGGGTGTGGACAGCTTCTGGGCCGTCCTGCTGCTCGGCCTCAGTCTGATCACCATCGCCGAGGGGTCGACCGGGGCCGGCCACGCGTCGGGCCTGGTCAAGGGGGTCGTCGCGGTCGCGCTGTGCGCGGTGATCGCGCTGCGCAGGCGCTGGCCGGAGAAGATGCTGCTGCTGGCGACGGCGGTCGGGCTGGCCCAGCTCGCCTTCGACACCGGGCAGAACCTCGCCGACTTCGCGCTGCTCGTGATCATCTACACGGTGGCGTCCGGCAACACCCGCTGGGCGTCCCGCTACGCGCTGATCGGCGGCCTGATCGCGCCGACGCTCGCCAACCTGCGCTGGGCCGACCCCGACCAGACGATGACCACCAGCGTCATAGGGACGGTCTTCATCACCGTTCCGTTCGTCCTGGCCTGGGTGCTCGGCGACTCGATGCGCACCCGCCGGGCGTACTGGGCGCAGCTGGAGGAGCGGGCCACGCGGCTGGAGAAGGAGCGCGAGCAGCAGTCGCGGATGGCGGTGGTCGCGGAGCGGGCGCGGATCGCGCGGGAGCTGCACGACGTCGTCGCGCACAACGTCTCGGTGATGGTGGTTCAGGCCGACGGCGCAGCCTATGTCCTGGACGCCTCGCCCGAGCAGGCCAAGCAGGCCCTGGAGACCATCTCGGGCACCGGGCGCCAGGCGCTCGCCGAGATGCGCCGGCTGCTGGGTGTACTGCGCACGGAGGAGGGCGGTGGGGGCGGCGAGTACGTACCGCAGCCCGACGTGGAGCAGATCGGCGACCTCGTGGAGCAGGTGCGCGGCGCGGGGCTGCCGGTGGAGTTCCAGGTCGAGGGCGCGCCGCGGCCGCTGCCGAGCGGTGTGGAGCTGACCGCGTACCGCATCGTGCAGGAAGCGCTCACCAACACCCGCAAGCACGGCGGTCCGGACGCGGGCGCGAGCGTGCGCTTGACCTACTTCGACGACGGGCTCGGCCTGCTGGTCGAGGACGACGGCCGGGGCGCGCAGCAGGAGCTGTACGAGGCGGGGGGTGCCGATGGCATGGGGCACGGCCTGATCGGCATGCGTGAGCGGGTCGGGATGGTCGGCGGCACCCTGGACGCCGGGCCGCGGCCGGGCGGCGGCTTCCGGATCAGCGTGCTGCTGCCGATCAAGCCCGGCGGCCGCTGATCCGCCGGGTGCCGTTCGTGGGACGTGCCGTTCGCGGGACGCCCGGCGATCACATGCTGATCAAGACTGATCGAAAACCGTCAGCGCTGGCAGACTTGATGAACACCTAGGAAAGGGACCACGCATGTCGATCCGCGTGATGCTCGTCGACGACCAGGTGCTCCTGCGCACCGGCTTCCGCATGGTGCTGGCGGCCCAGCCCGACATGGACGTCGTCGCCGAGGCCGGGGACGGCGCGGAGGCCCTGGAGGTGCTGGCCGGGACCGAGGTGGACGTCGTCCTGATGGACGTGCGCATGCCGCGCCTGGACGGCGTGGAGGCGACCCGCCGCATCTGCGCGCAGGAGAACCCGCCGAAGGTGCTCATCCTGACCACCTTCGACCTGGACGAATACGCCTTCTCCGCGCTGAAGGTCGGCGCGAGCGGCTTCATGCTCAAGGACGTGCCCCCGGCCGAACTGCTGGGCGCCATCCGGGCCGTGCACAGCGGGGACGCGGTGGTCGCGCCCAGTACGACCCGCAGACTGCTGGACCGTTTCACCCCCATGCTGCCCAGCACGGGCAACGAACCCACGAGCGCCGAGCTGAGCAGGCTCACCGAGCGGGAGCGCGAGGTGATGCTGCTGGTGGCGCAGGGGCTGTCCAACGGCGAGATCGCGGGACGGCTGGTGCTCTCCGAGGCCACCGTGAAGACCCATGTGGGCCGGATCCTCACCAAGCTGGGGCTGCGCGACCGGGTCCAGGTCGTGGTGCTCGCGTACGAGAGCGGGCTCGTGCGGGCGGGCGGGGGAGCGGCGCAGTAGGGCTCCGGGAGCCGGTCACGTGGACACCACGGTCCGCACCGCCTGGCGGAAGTCGTCCGTCCCCGGATGCGTCGGCTGGGCGGGCCGGGCGAGATAGACAGTGGCCGCCGGGGCGTCGGTGACGGGGACGTAGCGCACCCCGGGGTGCGCGTGGCTCTCCCGCGTGCCCGCCGCCGCGAGGCCGACCGCCTGCCCCGCGGCGACGGCGGTCAGCCATTCGTCGACATTGCGCACCTCCGTCGTACGGCGCGGACGCAGCGCGGCCGGCCAGAGCTCGGCACCCGCGGTGCCGGTCTCCGGGCAGACCACGAGCGTGTCGACGCGGAGCTCGGCCAGGGTGACGGCGGCTTCGCCCGCGAGCGGGTGGTCGTCGGGCAGCGCGGCGACGCGCTCCTCCAGATAGAGCGCCTCGGCGTGGATGCGGGGGTCCGTGGGCAGGACCCGCAGGATCGCCACGTCGACCTCGCGGGTGGCGAGCCCGGCCGTGCGGTTGTCCATCCGGCGCAGCTCCAGCGGGATGTGCGGATGGTCCCGGTGCCAGGAACGCAGCAGCGGCACGGTGAGCTCACCGAGGACGGCGCAGTTGTACCCCAGCCGCAGCGGACGGGAGACGGCCGCCGCGTCGGCGAGCGCGGCGTCCATGTGGGCGAGGATCGCCCGGCCGTGCTCCAGCAGGGTCCGGCCGGACGGTGTGAGGGCCAGGCGGCGGGACGAGCGGTCCACGAGCCGGACCCCCACGCGCTGTTCGAGCTGGGCGAGCGTGCGGGACAGGGCGGGCTGGGTCAGGTGCAGACGCGCCGCCGCCGCGGTGACGGTGCCTTCGTCGGCGATGGCGACCAGGGCCTTGAGGTGACGCAGTTCCACATCCATGCGTGCGGAGCATAGTCGCTGCGCAGAAGGCATTTCCGGGTGAGGGAAGGGCTGATTAGCGTCGGAGTCGTTCCTGTTGCTTCTCGCGAATTCCTGGACGGTCAGCATGAAGATTCTCCTCGTCGGAGCCTCCGGCACCCTGGGCGGCGCGGTCCGCACGGCACTGGCAGGGCGCGGCCATGACGTGATCACCGTCGGCCGCACGGGCGGCGACGTGATCTGCGACATCACCGACCCCGGGGCCGTCGGCCGGCTCTACGAGCGGGTGGCGGGCGGGAGCGGGCTGGACGCGGTCGTGTGCGCGGCGGGCGACGCCGTCTTCAAGCCGCTGGGCGAGCTGACCGCCGACGACTTCGCCGCCTCCTTCCGGGGCAAGGCGCTGAGCCAGATCGAGCTCGTCCGGCAGGGCTCCCGGCATCTGTCCGCGACCGGGTCCTTCACCCTGATCAGCGGCGTCCTGACCCACGAGCCGATCCTCGCGGGGGCGGCAGCCTCCGCGGCGAACGGCGCGGTCGAGGCGTTCGTCCGCGCGGCCGCGATAGAGCTCCCGCCGCAGCGGATCAACGCCGTCAGCCCGACCGTGGTCACCGAGTCCCTCGACGCGTACGGAGCGTTCTTCCCCGGCATGGAGTCCGTACCGCTCAGCCGCGTCGCGAACGCGTACGTCCGCTCGGTCGAGGGCCGCCAGACGGGGCAGGTCTACGAGGTGGTCTAGGTACTCCGGCGGGGCGCGGTTCTCGCGAGGCGTGGGCTCCGGCCGGGTGCGGGTCCGGGCGATCTCTCCGGAGGCCGCCCCGCCGTCACCGGAGCACCGTCTCCAGGAAGTCGCTCCCCAAGCGCGCCACCGTCGTCAGGTCCAGCTGATGCAGGACGTACCTGCCGCGCCGCCGCGTGCTCAGCAGACCCGCCTTCTTCATCACGGCTATGTGCCGCGACACCTCGGGCGGCGTCAGGTCGTACGCGGCGGCCAGCTCGCCCGTGGTGTGGGGGCCGCGCGAGAGGGTGCGGCACAGCCGCATCCGGACCGGGTGGGCGAGGGCCTCCAGCCGCTGCTGCACCAGGTGCGGGGCCGTGGGCTGGGGAAGCTCGGTGGCGGTCACCGGGTACTGGATGACCGGCTGCCAGCCGGCCCGGTGGATGGCGAAGAGGTGCGGCCAGCCGAAGGCGGTCGGCAGGAACGTCACCCCCTGCCCGTACGCGGCGGTCGTCCGCCCGCTCGCCAGCTTGTCGACGACGATGCGCGACCCGTCCTCGCTGAGCGAGACAGCGGGGGAGACCGCGGTGAGGGCTTCCCCGAGGCCCTTGTGCCGGAGGAGGTCCGCCTTGTGCCGGGCGTCGGTGGCGAGCTGCACCCGGACCCGCTGCCAGTTGTCACCGAAGAACGCCTGCTCGCAGTCCTCGAAGAGGCGCCGCAGCCAGGCGCGCAGCACATCGGGGGTCTCCAGCATCCGCTGTGCGAAGGCCGCCTGCCGCGGTCCGCGGGCCGCCGAGAGCTCAAGGACCCGTGCCCGCTGCCCGGAGTCCACCAGCGGCGAGGGCCAGCCCTTCTCGTAGCCGGTGGTGCAGGTGACCTCGAAGGCCGCGGAGGTGAACGTCTCGTCGTCCATCCGGTCGAGGTCGTCGAGCTCCTCGGCGAGCGTGGCCCGGGGGACGGCGGGGAGCAGGATGTCCGAACGCGTGGAGCGCCACAGGAAGTCCGCCTCGGTCAGCCGGTCCGCGAGGTCGGGCTTGAGCGAGGAGGCGGTCGTGGTGGCCCAGGCGTGCAGCCCCGGGTGGTGACCGGGCTCGGCCAGCGCGTGCAGCATCGCGCCCAGCTCGGCCAGGGGCGACGGGCAGAACTGGATGCGCTCGAGCGGCAGTCCGGTGATGTCGATGTCCACGCTCATGTGCTCATCGTGCCTCTCTTTTCGCAGGTCGGACCGTCGATTGACGGTCCTCGTCAATCGACGCGCCAGTCGCTTCGCAACCGGCGCAGGGTGGTGTCATGAACGCCACTCAGCAGCACATGCTCGACCTCTACCGCACTGCTCAGCATCAGGAGCCCGCCCCGCCCGCCCCGGGCGACGGCCAGCTCCAGGCCCTCCGTGAATTCCGCACCTGGAGGGACTTCCGGGCCGTCGTCGACGAGCGCGCCGCGGCCCGCCGCGCCCGCTGGAACTCCCTGCTCTCCTTCCTGCGCCTCCCCTCCTTCCGCGCCTCCCTCCGCCCGGGATCGCGCACTTCTGCGCAGCCGGCCTCCCGCGTCACCGCCCGTCCCGCGGCGGAGGTCCGCACCGCCGAGCCCGCCTCACCCTGCGTCTCCGGTGCCTGCCGGAACCCGGGCCAGGAAGGCACCGACCGCCTCGACGACCGCCTCGGGCGTCCAGCTCAGTGCTGACGAGGCGACGGTGACCTCGGTGAACGACAGACCGGGCACGTCGGAGGGCGACCAGCCGCGGAACACGCTCGTGCGCGTCTCCTCCGCCATCGACACCCCGGCCTCGTCCAGCACCCCGGCCGGATACGGCAGCCACACCCGGAACTGGTGGGTGTGCGGCACCCGGGGGCCGACCCGGAACCACGGCACCCCCGCCGCCCGGAATCCCTTCTCCAGCGCCGCCGCCACGACCGCGGCGTGTGCCACGTACGACGGGAGCCGGGGCAGCTCACGCTCCAGCCCGGTCAGCGCCGCGAGCGCGGCGGGCCACTGCTGGAAGATCTCTCCGCCGTACCGGTGCCGCCACGCCTTCGCCTCCTCCACCAACTCGGCCGGCCCCGCCAGCGCGGCCCCCGATATGCCGCCGAGCGATTTGTAGAAGGACACGTAGACCGAGTCCGCCAGGGCCGCCACCTCGGCCAGGCCCACCCCGAAGTGGCTCGCGCACTCCCACAGCCGCGCGCCGTCGAAGTGGACCACCGCGTCCCGCTCGCGAGCCGCCTCCACCACGGCCGTGAGCTCCTCCCACGTCGGCAGGAGGAAGCCCGCCTCCCGCAACGGCAGTTCGAGCACCAGCGTCCCGAAGGGTTCGTCGAGATCACGGACCTCCACGGCCGTCGGCGGCCGGGGGCCGCCCCCGAGACGGACCGCGCGCAGGCCGCTGACCTGTGCGTACGCCGCGCGCTCGGACGTCTCCAGGTGGGACATCGGGTGCAGCGCCACGACCGGGCTGCCGGTGCGCCCGGCCCAGCAGCGCAGGGCCACCTGCTGCGCCATCGTGCCGGTCGGGAAGAACGCCGCCGCCTCCGTCCCCAGCAGCTCCGCGACCCTGCGCTCCAGCTCGCCGACGATCCCGTCGCCGTACATATCCACCGGCCCGTCCAGGCCGCACCCGGCGGGGGCCTCCGCGGCCAGCGCCGCCAGCCGCTCGGCGACCGTCAGCAGCGGGGGGCCCGACGAGAGGACCCGCTCGGCTCCCCGCACGGCCGCGACCCTGCGCGCCCGGTCCACGGCCTCCCCGCGGGCTGGTCTCTCCTCAGGCTCTTCTCGCGTCGTCATCCCGCTCCCCTCCTCGGTCCCGTCGCCGGTCATGAGCCCGAGCCGTGGCCTGTGCCATGAGCTGAGCGATCACCGGGCGGTGTCCCTAGCCGTGCCGGGGCCCTGACCCGAGCCGTAGTCCGAGCCCTGCCCCGAGCTGTGACCCGAGCCGTGCCCCGGGTCATGACCCGATGATGACCCACTCCCGGAGCACCGCCCGAGTTATCCACAGGCTGGTTGTCCACAGGGCTGGGGACGCCCGGAAGAGGCCGCCCACACTCGCGTAGCATGACGAAGGAATCGTCCGGTACCCGCCCCTGGCCTGCGGCATGGGGGACCCCAGGACTGGAACGGAAGGCCATCGCCGCGTGAACGCACAATCCATCCCGCAGCACCCGAGCCCACAGGACCGGCCCGCCCGGCTCACCGTCGGCGTCGTCGGCGCGGGCCGTGTCGGCCCCTCGCTGGCCGCCGCGCTGCGGCTCGCCGGGCACCGCCCGGTCGCCGCCTCCGGTGTCTCGGACGCCTCCGTGCGCCGAGCCGCCGAGCTGCTCCCCGGGGTGCCCCTCGTCCCGCCCACCGAGGTGCTCGCGCGGGCGGAGCTGGTGCTGCTCACCGTGCCCGACGACGCCCTCCCCGGGCTGATCGCCGGGCTCGCCGAGACCGGCGCCATCCGTCCCGGCCAGCTCATCGTGCACACCTCGGGCCGCCACGGCACGGCCGTCCTCGACCCGGCGCGCCGGGCCGGGGCCCTGCCGCTCGCCCTGCACCCCGCCATGACCTTCACCGGCACCCAGGTGGACGTGGAGCGCCTCGCGGGCTGCTCCTTCGGCGTGACCGCGCCCGACGAGCTGCGGCTCGCCGCGGAGGCCCTGGTCATCGAGATGGGCGGTGAGCCCGAGTGGATAGCGGAGAGCGCCCGCCCCCTCTACCACGCGGCCCTCGCCATGGGCTCGAACCACCTGGTCACCCTGGTCGCCCAGGCCATGGATCTGCTGCGCACCGCGGGCGTCGCCGCCCCCGACCGCATGCTCGGCCCCCTGCTCGGCGCCGCGCTCGACAACGTCCTGCGCAGCGGCGACGCCGCCCTCACCGGCCCGGTGGCCCGCGGTGACGCGGGCACCGTCGCCGCCCACATCGCGGAGCTGCGCACCCACGCGCCCCAGGCCGTCGCCGGATATCTGGCCATGGCCCGCACCACCGCCGACCGCGCCCTCGCGCACGGCCTGCTCAAGCCGGAACTGGCGGAGGACCTGCTCGGCGTCCTCGCGGACGGAGGCAACGAATGACCACCCGGCTCACCCGCACGGCCAAGGAGCTGCACGGCCTGCCCCACGAGGGCCGACGGGCCGTCGTGATGACGATGGGCGCCCTCCACGAGGGCCACGCCACCCTGGTCCGCACCGCCCGAGAGCTCGTGGGGCCCGGCGGCCAGGTCGTCGTCACCGTCTTCGTCAACCCCCTTCAGTTCGGCGCGGGTGAAGATCTCGACCGTTATCCGCGCACCCTCGACGCCGACCTCGTCCTCGCCGAGGAGGCCGGTGCCGACGCCGTCTTCGCCCCGGCTGTCGAGGAGGTCTACCCCGGCGGTGAGCCCCAGGTGCGGATCACGGCGGGGCCCATGGGCGAGCGCCTCGAAGGCGCCTTCCGCCCCGGCCACTTCGACGGCATGCTCACCGTCGTCGCCAAGCTCCTCCACCTCACCCAGCCCGACGTCGCGCTCTACGGACAGAAGGACGCCCAGCAGCTCGCGCTCATCCGCCGCATGGTCCGCGACCTCAACTTCCCCGTGGAGATCGTCGGCGTCCCCACCGTCCGCGAGGACGACAACCTCGCCCTCTCCAGCCGCAACCGCTATCTCTCCGCGGCCGACCGGGCCTCCGCCCTGGAGATATCCCGCGCCCTGCTGACCGCCGGGGCGGCCGCGCCCCAGGGCCCCGACGCCGTCCGTGACGCCGCCCGCGCCGTCCTCGACGAAGCGGCCCGTGAACAGCCGCCGGTCGTCCTCGACTATCTGGCGCTCGTCGACCCCGCGGACTTCACCGAGGTCACCGACGGCCACAGCGGCGAAGCCGTCCTGGCCGTCGCAGCCAAGGTGGGCACCACCCGCCTCATCGACAACATCACCCTGACCTTCACGGGAACCGGAGCACAGCGATGACCGGCATACGGCTGCACGCACCCCTGCCCGGCTGGTCCGTCGACGCCGATGTGGTCGTCGTCGGATCCGGCGTCGCGGGGCTCACCGTCGCGCTGCGCTGCGCCGCCGCCGGGGCCGATGTCACCGTCGTCACCAAGGCACGCCTCGACGACGGCTCCACCCGCTGGGCGCAGGGCGGTATCGCCGCCGCGCTCGGTGACGGCGACACCCCCGAGCAGCACCTCGACGACACCCTCGTCGCCGGCGCCGGACTGTGCTCCGAGGAGGCCGTCCGCACGCTGGTCGGCGAGGGCCCCGACGCGGTGCGCCGCCTCATCGCCACCGGCGCCCTCTTCGACACCGACGGCACCACCGGCGAGATCCTGCTGACCCGTGAGGGCGGCCACCACCGCAGCCGCATCGCGCACGCCGGCGGTGACGCCACCGGCGCCGAGATCTCCCGCGCCCTGGTCGAGGCCGTCCGCGCCGCCGGTATCAAGACCGTGGAGAACGCCCTCGTCCTCGACCTCCTGAAGGATGCCGACGGCCGCGCCGCCGGGGTCACCCTGCACGTCATGGGCGAGGGCTGTCACGACGGCGTCGGCGCGGTGCGCGCCAAGGCGGTCGTGCTGGCCACCGGCGGCATGGGCCAGGTCTTCTCCGCGACCACCAACCCCGCCGTCTCCACCGGCGACGGCGTCGCCCTCGCCCTGCGCGCCGGGGCGGAGGTCTCCGACCTGGAGTTCGTCCAGTTCCACCCGACCGTCCTGTGGCTCGGCCCCGACGCGGAAGGGCAGCAGCCCCTGGTGTCCGAGGCGGTCCGCGGCGAGGGCGCGTATCTCGTCGACGCCGACGGCCACCGCTTCATGGTCGGCGCCCACGAGCTGGCCGAGCTGGCCCCGCGCGACATCGTCGCCAAGGGCATCACGCGCCGCATGCAGGAGCTCGGCGCCGCGCACATGTACCTCGACGCCCGGCACTTCGGCGCGAAGATGTGGGCGCACCGCTTCCCCACCATCCTCGCCGCCTGCCGCGCCCACGGCATCGACCCGGTGACCGAGCCGATCCCGGTCGCGCCCGCCGCGCACTACGCCTCCGGCGGCGTCCGCACCGACCTGCGCGGCCGTACGACGGTGCCGGGGCTCTACGCCTGCGGCGAGGTCGCCTGCACGGGTGTCCACGGCGCCAACCGCCTCGCCTCCAACTCCCTCCTGGAGGGCCTGGTCTTCGCCGAGCGCATCGCCGCGGACATCACTTCGGACGCCACCGCCGCCCCCGGCGAGCCCGTCACGGCCGACCGGCCGGCCACGCCCCTCCTCGCCCCCGAGGCCCGCTTCGCGATCCAGCGCATCATGACCGCGGGCGCCGGAGTGCTGCGTTCCGCCGAGAGCCTGGAGCGCGCCGCGGCCGATCTGGACCGGCTGCTCGCCGAGGCCGTCACCGCGCTGGAGACGGACGGGAAGACCGCCGAGCCCGGCACCGAGAGCTGGGAGGCCACCAACCTCCTGCTCGTCGCCCGCGTCCTGGTCGCCGCCGCCCTGCGCCGCGAGGAGACCCGCGGCTGCCACTGGCGCGAGGATTTCCCCGACCGCGCCGATGCCACCTGGCGCCGCCACCTCCTGGTCACCATGCGCCCCGACCGTACGCTTGCGGTCTCCCGCACGGACTCCGCGGCCTTCCCCGCGGTGTCCACCGCAGCAGTCCCGCCCGTCACTCCCGCCGTTCCCAAGGAGACACCGTGAGCACCACCGACGACCTTCCCCTGCGCCAGATCGGTCTGTCCGAGGAGGAAGCCGTGGCAGGAGACTGCGGCGACGGCTGTGGCTGCGGCGAGACGTTCGAGGCGGACGCCATGGAGTGCGGCCTCGACCCCGCGCTCGCCGAGCTGCTCGCGGGCGCCGGCCTCGACCCGCTCCAGGTCGAGGACATCGCCCACCTCGCCATCGAGGAGGACCTCGACGGCGGCGAGGACATCACGACGGTCGCGACCATCCCCGAGGACGCCGTCGCCACCGGTGACTTCACCGCCCGCGAGGACGGCACCGTCGCCGGTCTGCGCATCGCCGAGGCGATCCTCTCGGTCGTCTGCACCGACGAGTTCGAGGTCGAGCGGCACGTCGAGGACGGCGACCGGGTGTCGGCCGGCCAGAAGCTGCTGACCGTGCGCACCCGCACCCGCGACCTGCTCACCGCCGAGCGCAGCGCGCTCAATCTCCTGTGCCGCCTGTCCGGCATCGCCACCGTCACCCGCGAGTGGGCCGACATCCTCAAGGGCACCAAGGCCGCCGTCCGCGACACCCGCAAGACCACGGTCGGCCTGCGCGCCCTGGAGAAGTACGCGGTGCGCTGCGGCGACGGCGTCAACCACCGCATGGCGCTGTCCGACGCCGCGCTCATCAAGGACAACCACGTGGTCGCCGCCGGTGGCGTCGCGGCCGCCTTCCGGGCCGTCCGCGAGCGCTTCCCCGAGGTGCCGATCGAGGTCGAGGTCGACAGGCTCGACCAGATCCCGCCGGTCCTCGCCGAGGGCGCCGACCTGATCCTGCTCGACAACTTCACCGTCGAGCAGACCCGCGAGGCGGTCGAACTCGTCGCGGGCCGCGCCATGCTGGAGTCCTCCGGCCGCCTCACGCTCGTCAACGCCCGCGCGTACGCCGAGACCGGTGTCGACTATCTCGCGGTCGGCGCGCTCACCCACTCCTCCCCGATCCTCGACATCGGCCTGGACCTCCGGGAGGAGACCGCCTGATGCTGCTCACCATCGATGTCGGCAACACCCACACCGTCCTCGGCCTGTTCGACGGCGAGGACATCGTCGAGCACTGGCGGGTCTCGACCGACGCCCGCCGCACCGCCGACGAACTGGCCGTCCTGCTCCAGGGCCTGATGGGCATGCACCCGCTGCTGGGCGAGGAGCTGGGTGACGGCATCGACGGCATCGCGATCTGTTCCACGGTCCCCGCCGTCCTGCACGAGCTCCGCGAGGTCACCCGCCGCTATTACGGCGATGTGCCCGCGGTCCTGGTCGAGCCGGGCGTCAAGACCGGCGTGCCGATCCTGATGGACAACCCCAAGGAGGTCGGCGCCGACCGCATCGTCAACGCCGTGGCGGCCGTCGAGCTGTACGGCGGCCCGTGCGTCGTCGTCGACTTCGGCACCGCGACCACCTTCGACGCGGTCAGCGCGCGCGGGGAGTACGCGGGCGGGGTGATCGCCCCCGGGATCGAGATCTCCGTGGAGGCGCTGGGCGTCAAGGGCGCCCAGCTCCGCAAGATCGAGCTGGCCCGCCCGCGCAGCGTCATCGGCAAGAACACGGTCGAGGCCATGCAGTCCGGCATCCTCTACGGCTTCGCGGGCCAGGTCGACGGCGTCGTCGCCCGGATGGCCCGGGAGCTGGCCGACGACCCGGAGGATGTCACCGTCATCGCCACCGGCGGCCTCTCGCCGCTGGTGCTCGGTGAGGCGACGGTCATCGACGAGCACGAGCCCTGGCTCACGCTCATCGGCCTGCGCCTGGTCTACGAACGCAATGTCGCCCGCGCCTAGCGCCCGGCCCGGTACGGTCAGGGCCGCGGCGCGTCCGTAGGGAATGCTTCCGCGGGCGCAACCGGGGGACCGCTCCAACTGTCCTGTCAGCTGCGGGACATCATCATGCACAAGATGGGCGTGGAGCGTATGCGCAGGAAGCGGACAGTGGGACGGCTCGCGGCCGCCGCCGCGGTGGCGGCGGCCGGACTGGGCCCGGCCGTCGTTCCGGCATGCGCCGAAGAGCGGCCGCGCGCCGACTACCAAGCCGTCGCCCATCCCGTCGTGGGCCGCGTCGGCCAGACCGTCCAGGTCGAACTGGGCGTCAGGAACGGCGGCCCCGGCCCCGCTCCGGCCCAGGGCGGCCACGGCACGGGTACGTACGAGGTGATCCCGCCCGCCGGGACCACCATCACCGCGGCACGCCCGCCGCAGGGCGGCGGCAGGCAGCCGTGCGTGGCGAAGGCGGCGCCCGCCGGCCCGGCCGCGTACGTCTGCGCGATCGGCGAGGACTTCCCCGCGGGCGATCTGCGGACGCTGAGCTTCCAGGTGCGCATCGACAGGAAGGTCGCGGGCGCGGAGGGCCGGGTCCAGGTCCTCGACCATGACGGGGGGCCGGCGCCCGACCCGGACCCGGCCAACGACTCGGCCCCGATCCTCGTCGAGATCCTGGACCCTGCCCCCGCCCCGGTCCGCCCGGAGGACCCGGGCACCAACGGCACCCTCCTCATCGCCACCACGTCGGGCACGGCCCTGTCGGCGGGAGCGATAGCGGTGGGTGTCTCCCGTCGGCGCCAACGCTGACGCACCCTCAAGAATGCTTCAGGCCCGGCCCGTCGGGCGCCTACGGCCCGGCACCGGTTCATACATAACGGCATAAAATGCCCGTGCCACGCCCAAAGCGCACAGATCATACAATTTTGTCCGCTTAGCACTTAAAGTCAGCCCATGCCCACGCCCTATGGAACACGCGGCGGCATGGCGTTCAGCGCGGACGAACTGCGCGTGCTGCGCCGAGCCCTCGCCATCGCCCTCGACCCCCAGTCCGTGCACAGGAGCCCCGGCCCCGAGCGTGACGACGAGGTGCGGGAGTGCCTCCGGCTCGCGGAGGCCGTCGACGAGGCGGCTCACGAAGGCGGCCGGCTGCGCGCCTTCCTCCTCGCCGACCTCATCCGCTACCGCGCCGCACTGCCCGGGACCGCCGCCGGATACACCGAACGGCTCCAGAACGCCCTCTCGGCGGGCTACCAGCCCGACGCCGAGGACCTCTCGGCGCTGCGCAAGCTCTGCGCGGGGCCGTCCGGGGGTGCCGAGGCCGACCGCCGCCGCGCGCTGCTGCACCGCTGCGAGCACCTCGCCGAGCTCGGCGTGCGGGCGAGGCTGGCCGGCCGCGCGGTCACCGGCGCGGTGCCCATGTCACGGCCGGAGCCGCCCCGCGCTCGCCTGCTCGCCCTCGCGGGCGGCCGGGCGGCGGGCGGGACGGCGATCGCGGCGGGGCCCGCCGCGCCGGAGGCCCGGCCCGACCCGAAGCCCGCGCCGAAACCGGAGCAGAAGCCCGTCCCCGCGGCGCCCGCCCCGAAGGCCCCGAAGCCCGACCGCCCCATTCCCACCCCGGGCGAGGTCTTTCCCCCGCGCCGCAAGCCCGCCCCGCCGTCGGGGGCGGAGGTTTCCGACCCCCGGGCCCGGCCCGCCTGACGCGCGCGTAATCTGGACGGGTCGTTCAGCCAATCGCAGAATCCAGAACCAGAAGGAGCCGACGGCCATGGACTATGTCGCCGCGCTGGTCCCGCCCGTGGTGATGGCGGTCGCATTCATCGCGCTGATCGTGACGATCGTCAAGAGTCAGGGTGGCGAGAACAAGGCGAAGGAAGACGCCATCGTCGACGCCGCCATGGCCCGCGCCGGGAGTGCCGAGCAGGCGTCCTAGAGCGGCACCCCGACGGCGCTCCCGACTTCCCCCGAGGAGCCGGTCTGCCGTTTGGGCGCATCTCGCCCACGAGGGCGTACGGTCCGAGACTGCATTTCTCGGTCGTACGCCCTTTTTCTTGCCCTGATAAACCGGCATTCTAGACATCTCCCACTATTATTCGCGTGTGGTTCGACGCCTGGGTGATCTGGAAGACGCCGTGATGACGCGCGTGTGGGACTGGAACCGACCGGTCACCGTTCGAGAAGTGCTGGAAGACCTTCAGCAGGAACGGTCGATCGCCTACACAACGGTCATGACCGTAATGGACAACCTGTATCAGAAGGGCTGGGTCCGGCGGGAAGCCGAAGGCCGCGCCTATCGATATGAGGCGGTCTCCAACCGGGCCGCCTACTCGGCCGCACTGATGAACGAAGCGTGGTCCGTCAGTGACAACCCGGCGGCCGCACTCGTCGCCTTCTTCGGGATGATGTCGGCCGAACAACGCGAAGCACTCCGCGACGCCATCCACATCGTGCAACTCGACGGGCCCGCCGACGGCACGGGGGCTCCCGAGCGATAGCGTCCGGTCATGCCCGCACAATCAAAAGTCGTCACCGTCCGCCGCGCCCGGACCAGCGATGTTCCGGCGGTGCGCCGCCTCATCAACACGTACGTTCGTGAGCGGATCCTGCTCGACAAAGCCACGGTCACGCTTTACGAGGACATCCAGGAGTTCTGGGTGGCGGAGCGGGACGAGGACGGCGAGGTCGTCGGCTGTGGTGCGCTCCACGTGATGTGGGAAGACCTCGCGGAGGTGCGCACTCTCGCCGTGGACCCGGCCGTCAAGGGCGGTGGAGTGGGTCACGCGGTACTGGGCAAGCTCCTCCAGACGGCCCGTTGGCTCGGCGTCCGGCGCATTTTCTGTCTCACCTTCGAAGTGGACTTCTTCGCGAAGCACGGCTTCGTGGAGATCGGTGAGACACCGGTCGACGGGGATGTCTACAGCGAGCTGCTGCGGTCCTATGACGAGGGCGTTGCCGAGTTCCTGGGTCTCGAACGGGTGAAGCCGAACACCCTTGGCAACAGCCGGATGCTTCTGCATCTGTGATCGCGGTCCCTATGTCCGGATCGCGCCCCTATCCCAGACCTCCGGAAGGCATCGTTCCCACGTGGAAGGCGGGCTGAACCTTCCCGGGGGGTTTGTGTTTTTCAGAGAAAGGCGGTTTGCTATTCCTCCGTAATCCCATTTTCCACTGAAAGGATTCCCCGTGGCACAGAAGGTTCAGGTCCTTCTTGTTGATGACCTCGACGGTGGCGAGGCGGACGAGACCGTGACGTTCGCGCTCGATGGCAAGTCCTACGAGATCGACCTCACCGCTGCCAACGCGGACAAGCTGCGCGGGGCGCTCGCGGACTACGTGAAGTCCGCCCGTCGCACCGGCGGCCGTTCCGCGGGCGCCCGTGGCAAGGCGCGTACCGCCGTCACCGGTGGTGGCAGCCCCGACACCGCGAAGATCCGCGCGTGGGCCAAGAAGAACGGCTACAGCGTCAACGACCGCGGCCGTGTCCCCGCCGACATCCGTGAGGCGTACGAGAAGGCCAACGGCTGATCTCCCGTCGGACGCGTGCGCGCTTCCCCGGCGCGCAGCAACCGGGCCCGGTGGCACTCCGTCGCCGCCGCGCTCACGAGCCGTACGAGATCGGGGGCGCCCCCATCGCCCCCGAGGCCGGTCACCGGCAGCGTCGGCTCCACCTCGCTCCCCGGCTCGGGAGGCCGTACCCATACGGCCTTCCCCGTGCCGAGCGCCCCGACGTGCCCGCGGCCCTCGCCGGCGGGCACGGGCGCGACCATCCGGCCGCCCGAACCCAGCGCGGTCAGATCCAGGGCCACCCCGCCCCACTCCAGCCAGTCGAGCAGCCCCGGCAGCTCTTCCGCGCTGCCGGCGGCGATCAGGAACCGTAGCCTCCGCGCTCGCTCGTCGAGCGCGACGGGCCCGGTCCGGCCCACCCGGGCGAGCACCGCGCGGCCGGCGTCCTGCGGCAGGTCGAGGACGTCGAAGCGCACCCCGGTCAGCAACTCCAGGGGTTCCGCACCGGTGGTGGGCCAGCTCAGCTCGTGCTCGTACCAGCGGCGTGCCTGGCACCATGGAGATGCGGGGCCGCGGTGACGCGGGAGGGCGACGCTCATACGCGGTGCAACTGAGAAGCACCCAAGAGGTTACGCAGGGTTGGTAGTTGGGCACGCTCCGTATAAGGGGCAAGGGGCGCACGGAGGCTCCGGAAGGCGCGAGGTTGTTCGCCCGTAGCTGAGGAGCGAGGGCCGCGCCGCATGGACCCGCGGTGCGTACGGGTAAGACATTCCCAGTGGGAAAGAGGCGGTACAGCAGCGGTCGGGGCCCGTCACCGGGGCGGTGCGGGCGAGCCGAGCGGGCGTGTCGGGCCGGGGGTGCGTTCGCCATGGGCGTAGTGGTGGTGAGCGTATATGCCTGGCCTGCGGGAACATCGTCTCCCACCATCGGGTTGGAGGAGTTGTCGGCTGTTCGGCAGCAGGTTTCCCCGCCGACGCGGGGGTGATCCGGACGGATGTCGGCAGTTGGAATGAGCTGTCCCGTCCCGCGGGACTAGCATGCGGAAGGACAGGGAGGGGACCGACCCCTAACTGCCTGACCGCTCTGAGGAGCGATTAACGATGTTCGAGAGGTTCACCGACCGCGCGCGGCGGGTTGTCGTCCTGGCTCAGGAAGAAGCCCGGATGCTCAACCACAACTACATCGGCACCGAGCACATCCTCCTGGGCCTGATCCACGAGGGTGAGGGTGTCGCCGCTAAGGCCCTGGAGAGCCTCGGGATTTCGCTCGAGGCGGTCCGCCAGCAGGTGGAGGAGATCATCGGGCAGGGCCAGCAGGCCCCGTCCGGGCACATCCCCTTCACTCCCCGTGCCAAGAAGGTCCTGGAGCTGTCGCTCCGCGAGGCCCTCCAGCTCGGCCACAACTACATCGGTACGGAGCACATCCTGCTCGGCCTGATCCGGGAGGGCGAGGGAGTCGCCGCCCAGGTCCTGGTCAAGCTGGGCGCCGACCTGAACCGGGTCCGGCAGCAGGTCATCCAGCTGCTCTCCGGCTACCAGGGCAAGGAGGCCGCCACCGCCGGCGGCCCGGCCGAGGGCACCCCCTCGACCTCGCTCGTCCTGGACCAGTTCGGCCGCAACCTGACGCAGGCAGCGCGCGAATCCAAGCTCGACCCGGTCATCGGGCGCGAGAAGGAGATCGAGCGGGTCATGCAGGTGCTCTCCCGCCGCACGAAGAACAACCCGGTCCTCATCGGCGAGCCCGGCGTCGGCAAGACGGCGGTCGTCGAGGGCCTGGCCCAGGCCATCGTCAAGGGCGAGGTGCCCGAGACCCTCAAGGACAAGCACCTCTACACCCTCGACCTCGGCGCCCTGGTCGCCGGCTCCCGCTACCGCGGTGACTTCGAGGAGCGCCTGAAGAAGGTCCTCAAGGAGATCCGCACCCGCGGCGACATCATCCTGTTCATCGACGAGCTCCACACCCTCGTGGGTGCGGGCGCCGCCGAGGGCGCGATCGACGCCGCCAGCATCCTCAAGCCGATGCTGGCCCGCGGTGAGCTCCAGACCATCGGTGCCACCACGCTCGACGAGTACCGCAAGCACCTGGAGAAGGACGCGGCCCTCGAGCGCCGCTTCCAGCCCATCCAGGTCGCGGAGCCGTCGCTGCCGCACACCATCGAGATCCTCAAGGGCCTGCGCGACCGCTACGAGGCCCACCACCGGGTCTCCATCACGGACGAGGCGCTGGTCCAGGCCGCCACCCTGGCCGACCGCTACATCTCCGACCGCTTCCTGCCGGACAAGGCGATCGACCTGATCGACGAGGCCGGATCCCGGATGCGCATCCGCCGGATGACCGCGCCGCCGGACCTCCGCGAGTTCGACGAGAAGATCGCCGACGTGCGCCGGGACAAGGAGTCCGCGATCGACTCGCAGGACTTCGAGAAGGCCGCCTCCCTGCGCGACAAGGAGAAGCAGCTCCTCGCCGCGAAGACCAAGCGGGAGAAGGAGTGGAAGGCCGGCGACATGGACGTCGTCGCCGAGGTCGACGGCGACCTGATCGCCGAGGTCCTGGCCACGGCCACCGGCATCCCGGTCTTCAAGCTGACCGAGGAGGAGTCCTCCCGCCTGCTGCGCATGGAGGACGAGCTGCACAAGCGCGTCATCGGCCAGAAGGACGCCATCAAGGCGCTCTCCCAGGCCATCCGGCGCACGCGTGCGGGCCTCAAGGACCCGAAGCGCCCCGGCGGCTCGTTCATCTTCGCGGGCCCGTCCGGCGTCGGTAAGACGGAGCTGTCCAAGACGCTCGCCGAATTCCTCTTCGGCGACGAGGACGCGCTGATCTCCCTCGACATGTCGGAGTTCAGCGAGAAGCACACCGTTTCCCGGCTCTTCGGCTCCCCGCCCGGATACGTGGGTTACGAAGAGGGCGGTCAGCTCACCGAGAAGGTGCGCCGCAAGCCGTTCTCCGTGGTCCTCTTCGACGAGGTCGAGAAGGCCCACCCGGATATCTTCAACTCGCTGCTCCAGATCCTGGAGGACGGTCGCCTGACCGATTCCCAGGGCCGCGTGGTCGACTTCAAGAACACCGTCATCATCATGACGACCAACCTGGGCACCCGGGACATCTCCAAGGGCTTCAACCTGGGCTTCGCCGCCCAGGGTGACGTCAAGACCGGGTACGAGCGGATGAAGGCGAAGGTCAACGAAGAGCTCAAGCAGCACTTCCGGCCCGAGTTCCTCAACCGCGTCGACGACACGGTCGTCTTCCACCAGCTCACCGAGGAAGACATCATCCAGATCGTCGACCTCATGATCGCCAAGGTGGACGAGCGGCTGAAGGACCGCGACATGGGCATCGAGCTCAGCTCGGAGGCCAAGTCGCTGCTGGCGAAGAAGGGCTACGACCCGATCCTGGGCGCCCGCCCGCTGCGCCGCACGATCCAGCGCGAGATCGAGGACATCCTCTCGGAGAAGATCCTCTTCGGCGAGCTCCGCCCCGGCCACATCGTGGTCGTCGGCACCGAGGGCGAGGGTGAGGAGAAGAAGTTCACCTTCCGCGGCGAGGAGAAGTCGGCCCTGCCCGACACCCCGCCGATCGAGTCCGCCGCCGGTGGCGCGGGCCCGAACCTCTCCAAGGACGCATAAGGCGCCCCGGTAACAGCCGGAAAGGCCGGCCCGGAACCGTACGGTTCCGGGTCGGCCTTTTGCGTTTCCTCCGGTGAAATCCGCGCCCGGGAATTGACGGTCAGGGCTCCGCGGGACCGAATCGGGACACGCCTCCGGGGCGCTCGTTGCCCACCCGCAGGTTCCCGCCCGTGCGGGCGTCCTTCGGCGTGAGGGTGAACGAGACCCGGTGGGTGCGCGTCGAGCCGCGGGACGCCTCCGCGTCCGCGCTGACGACCCATGCCTTCACACCGCCCGAGCCCTTGAGGTCCCTGCGGATCTCCACGCTGAACTCCATGGCGATCGGGCCGACGTCGAAGACGATGTCCTGGCCCGTGCCGCGCGCCGCGGCCGTCGTGAGGCCGTCACGGACGGCCTGCACGGCGTCCGCCAGCTCGATGTCGTCGATCTCGGAGTGGTGCGAATCGCTGAGCATGGCGGCGCCCCCGGCGTGTGCGGCCCGTTGTCTGCTGGCGTACGGGAGCGTACCGCCGGGGCGCGGACTTCGGTCCCGGAACGGCGGAGGTCATAGGTCCCGGCCCGGTGACAAGCCGCACAGGGCGAATTCCGGCTACTACCCGCATTAGCGGGCGGACAGGCTCCACAAAAGCGTGATTTTCCCCGTGAAGGCCCAGGGGTAGGGACCAAATGCCTTCGCCCCGGATACGAAATCCGCTAGTAGAAGGCGCCCTTGGCTGCCCGGCAATTGCGGGTTACCAAGGTATGGCGATCCCGGTCAGCGGCCGGGACCCATTCATGCCTGGAGGTATTTCTTGATGTCGAAGCACACCGCTTTCCGTATCGCGAGCACGTCCGCCCTGCGCTCCCGCGCCGCCGTGGTGGCGGCCGGGCTCGGCGCCTCGCTCGCCCTCGGAACCGGTGTGGCGCTCGCGGCGGACACCTCCACCACCCAGGAGCAGGTCCCGGCGTTCGCGTCCGTGGTGGCGCTGGGCGGCGCCCTGCACGCCCAGGCCGAGACCCAGCTGAAGACCATGGCCAAGGAGCAGGCCGCGCAGGCCAAGGCCAAGCAGGACGCCGAGAAGCGCGCCGAGGACGCCCGCAAGGCCGCCGAGGCATCGCGCAAGCGCGCCGACGCCTGGGTCGCGCCCGTGGACGGCTACCAGATCGGCCAGCCCTTCGGGATCTCCGGCAATATGTGGGCCAGCAAGCACAGCGGCCAGGACCTCGTCGTGAACAGCGGCACGTCCGTGAAGGCCGTGCACGGCGGCACGGTCGTGAAGGCGGGCCCCAACGGCGGCGGCGACGGCCCGGCGTACGGCAACGCCATCGTGATCAAGCACGACGACAACACCTACTCGCAGTACGCCCACCTGTCGCAGGTCAAGGTGCACGTCGGGCAGGCCGTCACGACCGGCCAGGAGATCGGCCTCTCCGGTTCCACCGGCAACTCCTCCGGCCCCCACCTGCACTTCGAGATCCGCACGACCCCGGACTACGGCACCGCCGTCGAGCCCCGCGCCTTCCTGAGCGCCCACGGCGAGAACCTCTGACGAAACCGCGGGTCAGAGGGTGCGCGGGGGTCGTTGTCAGACCCTCGTGCCAGCATTTTCCTATGCGGCCGACGCAACTGAACGCGGCTCCTGACCCGGCGCACGACTGGCGGGGGGGGGGGGGGGGGGGGGGGGGGGGGGGGGGGGGGGGGGGGGGGGGGGGGGGGGGGGGGGGGGGGGGGGGGGGGGGGGGGGGGGGGGG